>CAYTWY010000070.1:0-9732 GCA_964440925.1 uncultured Propionivibrio sp.
GGCAGAGCCGTCAGATTTACAGTCTGATCCCGTTGACCGCTTGGGTATCCCTCCAGCTTTGAACAGAAAATTTTGACGCCCAAACCAAGGATTGTCAAACAGTTTTTCCGAATCGGGCGGAATTCTAGCAGAAATCGTGCCGAGAATCACCTTTTTCTTCACAAATTTGACACCCCGGTTCATGACCGCGCCCGGCTTTCCCGAAAAACCTCGCCCTCTCTCAAAGACCTTGCAACACGGGGAGCCGCCCCTAGCGGGCGCCAGGATTCCCAAACCGAGTGCCACGGCTTACGAAATTTTGCTGCCAGAAGCTGCGCCAGCAATTGCGCTTTATCGCCGATCTCAGCGAGCGCCAACGCACTCGCCGCAAAAGCCCCCCATCGGCCGATCAAACCGAAAAACACCGGCAACACAATAAAAAAGCAGCGCGGGGAAACCCGCGCTGCCCGAACAGAATCCCCGCGAATGCCGTCAGGCCGGCATCCTGAACCTGAGTTCACTGGGGTCACCTTCCTCCCGTATCAGGCACACTCAGGCATTCATTTCGAATGGAGCACACACAACAACGGTTTCGACGGTTGGCAACCGACGCCAATTAGCATTGGTTCAAGGAATATATGACCTTGACGAACACCGCAGGGAAATCAACAAGAAACTAAGCCGGAGATTCAGGCTCATCAAGTACCGCATCAAGACGAGCTTCCATGTTCTGAATTCTACGCTGGGCTTGCGTGAAGTCCAGCCCTCTTTCCGACTCGAGAGTCAGCTGCACTGCATCCTGCGACACATGATGCGTAAGATATTCATGCGCGATATTGAGCGCCGCCATAACCGCGATGCGCTCAGAGATATTGCTTCTCGTCTTTTCGGCAATATCGTGCATTTTGTCGTCGACATAGGCTACAGCAGCCAGCAACGCCGCGCGCTCTTCCACGGGACACGCAACGCGGTACTCTTTGCCGAGCAAGGTAATATCAAGGTAATTGGCTTCGCTGGACATATGACGGATCAGTTCGCAGATTTGGCTTCAGGCAATTTCCGGGCGAGATGCTCCAACTGTCCGCGGGCAATCTCCATGCGCGACATCAGGGCTGTTTTATCTTCTTCGGCAGCAACTAGGCGCTCCTTCAACTGCACATTCTCCGCGCGCAAGGCACGGCACAACGCCGTCACCTTGGTGATTTTATCTTCGAGCGCATCCAGTTCATTCATCATGGACGGACTATAGTTTCAAAAACCAAGGCAAGTCAAGGATTAAGCGCGCATACTCAATGTAGTTTATTTATCCGGCCGCTTTGATTTTTCGCACCATGCGCACAAAAGTAAGCCTGATGGTTCCGAATATCCCGAACCATGCGTACACTCACCTCACTGTATAATATGCGGCCTGTTTCTTCGGCTCGATTACCGACAGAAACTGCCGTCTTGACTTTAATCATCACGCTTTCTCTTAAGCGCCCTTTTCTTTACTGAGGATTAATCATGAGTACCCTGGTAGAACAGCTAAAAAAAATGGAATCGCATAATTCTATTTTTGAGTCCGCCGTACGCCAATTGCCGCTTCCAACCTGCGCCGCATTTACCTCTTCCGGAAAACTTCTACCTGTCGCTTTCGATAAAACCGACCGCATCCTGAGTACCAAGGACAGCGAAGCGGTTGCCAAAAGCTTCCCCAATTCGTTCAAGGCTTCTGCCAATATCGTTCTGGCCGGAGCAACGACTAATGCTAATACCGCGCAGGGCAAGCGCGTTGCTGTATTGTTTTCTGGCGGCCCGGCTTCGGGCGGCCACAATGTGGTTGCCGGACTGAAGCGCATTCTCGGATCCGGCAACACGCTATTCGGCGTCAAGCCGGGTCCCAAAGGTCTCCTGAAGGGAGACCTTTTTGAGATCACCGAGGCCGACGTCGACACCATCATCAATACCGGAGGATTCGACTTCCTCGGCACCGACCGGACAAAAATCAAGACCCCGCTGCAGTTCTCGCACGTCAAGGACACCTGCGTCAAATACGCGCTTGATGCCATCGTGATTATTGGCGGCGACGACTCCAATACCAACGCCGCCGTTCTGGCTGAATACCTCTCGTCCGGCGTCAAGGCTGACGGCACAGGCGTTCAAGTCATTGGCGTTCCCAAGACGATCGACGGCGACCTCCAGATCGGCGACTTGCTGCCCATCTCTTTTGGTTTCGACACCGCCACCAAGATTTACAGCGAAGTGGTCGGCAATATCCTGCAGGACACCCGCTCTTCTCTCAAGTATTGGCATTTCATCAAACTCATGGGACGTTCGGCATCGCACGTTGCCATTGAAGTTGCGTTGCAGGTCAAACCCGCCGTCACCATCATCTCTGAAGAAGTTGCCGCCAAAAAACAGTCCCTAGCGTCGATCGTCGATCAGATCGCACACGCGGTAGTTGCACGCGCCGCAAAGGACATCACACACGGTGTGGTATTGATCCCGGAGGGTCTGATCGAATTCATCCCTGAAATGAACACCCTGATTGCCGAGTTGAACGACGCCCTGGCACACAACGCCGAGGATTTCGCCGCACAACCGGAAAACGCCCGCGCGGAATTCATCATGGGTAAGATTTCTTCCGATAATGCCCGTTTGTTTGCCTCTCTCCCAAGCTATATCATCAAGATGTTGCTGGCCGATCGCGATTCGCACGGCAACCTGCAGGTTTCGCTCATCCCGACCGAGATGATGCTGGTTGATATGGTCAAGGAGCGCGTCAAGCAACTCAGCGCCAACACACCGTTCGCCGCACATTGCCATTTCTTTGGCTACGAAGGCCGCTGCGGCGCGCCAACGTTGTTTGACGCCGCATACACCTACAATCTCGGGCTCACCGCCGGCTCGCTCATTCTCGACGGTCGTAGCGGTTATATGGCCACCATTACCAATCTGGCATCAGGCGGCACGCCCAAGGCCATTCCGCTCACCGGCCTTCTGAATATCGAGCGTCGGCACGGGCACGATGAATTTGTAATCGAGAAAGCTCTGGTCAAAATGGATTCGCCGGCCATGCTCTACTTTGCCTCGCGCCGCGACGAATGGACCGCCGACGATCTGTTCTCGTCCCCCGGTCCGCGCCAGATGCAAGGCACGGCAGCATATCAGCAACCCATTAGCGTTGCGCTGAACTCCGGCGCTGACTCCCTGTCCTTCAAAATTGGCTGACATCGCAGCATTTAATTGCGTCTTAACAAAAAGGCCACCGCATGGTGGCCTTTTTTATTGATTGCTATCCGCCCTTCCTATAGCCACCAGCTGGTATCGATCTTTGGGAAATTCTCCGGCAGTGGATTCTCAAGTGTCAGGATTCGTCTCGATTTGATCTCCGAACGCTGGATATCCTTTTCGAAACTTTCCATAAAGAGCTTTTTGAAGCTGCCGTCCTTCAAGGCAAGGTTCAGGCCGCGCTCGATTCTTTCCGCGAGTTTCGGATTTCTCTTACTGACGATGAAGCAATTCACCATCGGATAAAAAAGGGCGATATTTGGCTCGACCACGATATTAGGCGCATCCTTCTGATTGTTTTCGAGATTGCCCCATATCTCGCTTACCCCTCTCGGAAAATAATCAAAGCGTTTGTTTTCAAGCATGACATAGAGACGCGACGGAACGGCAACGCCATCGACCTGTAACTTGTTGGCGACGAGAATCGGATAATCCCCCCACTGCGCGCCGAATCCTGCCTTGAACTTTTTCCTCAAATCATCAAGTGTCTTGACATCCCTGAACTGCTGGACATTATCCTTATGCACAAGAAGCAAACGGTATCCGAGCAGGCCGCGCATGTTGTCAATCCTGACCGGCAGGAATCTTTCCGCCCGCTCCTTGTTCATCGTCATGTAGGTCACATCAAACGCGCCTTCATCGAGCAAGGTAAGCGCTCGCTCATCGGTCACGGACTGATTGAATTTTTTTAATTGATAGACCCCATCGGTCGCTTCGGTTTTCTTCAATGCCAGATTAAGCAGGGCGATCTGATAGGCTCCGGTTTTGAAATAAACAATGGGACGCTCCTCGGCCATGGCGGAACCCGAAAGGAAAACACCTGCCATCAAGTACAAAATAAATCGCACAATCGTCTCCTGAGATGTAGTTACCTTGTGGACACGCCCATCCTGAAGGCCTGCCTCGTTTATCTGGGCAATCCGCCCCCCCCCGCTCGCATGCCCAACTGCCCCCTTCAGCAAGGCTCTTGGCACCTTCCTGTACAAAAGGTCTCTGCCCCGCAAGCGGGGCAGAGACCTAGGTGCCGGTCAACAAACAATGCGTACCGCCCGAAACTGTTGCGGCAAAAACCGTCTTTACTTACAACCACCAACTGGTATCAACCTTCGGCATACCTGCCGGCAGGGGATTATCAAGGGTAAAAGTCTTCCGTGCCTTGAGGTTCGACTTCTGAATATCCTTCTCGAAATACTCCATGAACAGTTTCTTGAAGCTACCATCCTTGAGTGCGATATTCAGGCCACGCTCGATGCGGTCAGCCAGCTTGGGATTCTTTTTGCTGACCAGGAAGCAACTGACGAGGGGATAGAACAGCATCAGATTCGGCTCGACAACAATATTCGGCGCCTCTTTCTGATTATCCGCCAGATTGCCCCAGATTTCATTGACCCCACGCGGGAAATAATCAAAGCGCTTGTTTTCAAGCATGACATAAAGTCTGGAAGGAACGGCAACCCCCTCGACCGGCATCTTGTTGGCAATGAGTATTGGGTAATCACCCCACTGCGCGCCGAACCCGGCCTTATATTTACGCAGGTCATCCAACGATTTGACATCCTTGAATTTCTCGACATTATCCTTATGCACAAGCAGCATCCGATATCCAAGCAAACCCTTCATGATGTCGACCTTGACGCTAAGGTACTTTCCAGCCCGCTCCTTGTTCATCGTCATATAGGTCACATCAAACGCACCTTCATCAAGCAATGACAACGCACGTTCATCGGTAACTGTTTGGTCAAATTTTTTCAGTTTGACAACACCATCGCTGGCCTCGGTTTTTTGTAAAGCCAGATTCAACAAGGCAATTTGATACTTGCCGCTCTTGAAATAGGTAATGGTCTGTTCTTCGGCAATGGCCGACAGCGAGAGCACAAGACCGATGATGATTGAAGACACGAAACGCATAGCAACCCCCTGCTCGGACATCTGGAAAAATGATTCTGGATGGAATGCATCAACCAAGGATTTCGCGATTTTGCCAACACATTCCGATAGCCCTCCTCGCTATATTAGTTATCTCGATATTCACACGCAAGGTTTTCTCGCGATTGGTCAGCACATCCTTCTGCCTCCACATGCCAGCCTCGATTTTTTCGCACGCCATGCCTGCAAGCAGGCGTCCGGGCAAACGGTTCATCCGGTCTGCGCAGACTGGTCCATCACGCATAATTTTCGCGGCTCACGCGGCCAAGATATAACTCCCGACATCGTTACCCTGCGCTTCTATTGTTGTGCGCAAAAAAAGGCCCCGGAAACGGGGCCTTGATTTTCACCGCCGAGTACAGCACGGTTTTTTGCCGTGCCGCACCGAAACAGCTTATTTCTTTTTGTCGGGATTGGGAATCATGACGTCACGCACGATCGACAGCAACTCGTGATAGTGGTCGTTGAAACCGCGCAGGGTACGCGCAGTCGCGCCATATGCCTCGAACTCCTTGATCGACATGCCGTCTTCATCATAGGCACGGCGGAAATCGGGGACTTTCTCGTAAAGTTCGGCAATGATCTCCGGCGGAACCGGGTTTTGCATGCGCTCCTTGACTTCGATCGTCGATTTATTGATCAGCACCTGCCAGTCGTAGGGGATGGTCAAGATCACATCGCCACCGATAAATTCGGACCAGTGCAGATGATTACGATAGGCAGCGGCAAGCAGGCGCGTCTTGTAGCCGCGCTCTTGGTAAAGAGCGTAAGCCTTCTTGAATGCGGCCACACCCGCCCAGTCGGCATATCCCGGTGTCAGCAGGACTCCATCCTTGGCCGCCGCAATCTTCATCCAGTCGTCCAGACGACCCACCATGATCGTACACGCCGGATGGATGTTGCTGATATCCTTGCCTTCGGCCTGACGGCGCTTGAGGCCACGTTCAACCGCTTCAGCCACGGCAATCGCTTGCGGCACGGTAAAGCTCACCGTCGCATTAATGGTCGCCCCACGATACGTCACTTCCTCAAACGCTGCGATACCAGCCTCGGTCGCCGGCATCTTGACCTGGATATTCGGCGCCAGCGCATGGAATTTCATCGTCTGATCAATCAGCGCTTGCGCATTCCGGTAATACACCGGACTAGTCTGCATCGACAAACGGCCTTTGACACCTTTCTCGCGCTCAAAAATCGGCATGAGCAGCGCAGCGCCCTTCAGCCCCATTTCCTCGATGACCTTCCAGGCGATTTCTTCCTCACCCCAGGTGGGATTGTCCGTGATCAGACGCACCAAGGTATCGCGCCACGCGGGCAATTCCTTCTTGAGAACGTTGAGTACGATACTCGGATTGGTCGTGGCGCCAACACCGCCATTGGCGATGGCATAGTTGAGTTCGTCAACTGCGCAGGAGTCGTTCCAAAAATCCGTCTTGGTCGTTGACGCGGTCAGGCTAAGCGGACTCTGTTTGGCAGATGCATTCATGCTTATTTACCTTTTGAGGTTGTTACGAAACTTGTTGCTTGAGAGGCGATTCATTTCCTATTGCAAAAATCCGGCAGAAGCGAAAATGCCGGGAAAAGCCAACGCTCTTCCCGGCACACAGCTCTTTTAGTCGCTGATCTTCCTGCCCCACAGGGTAGCAGCAAGGATTGCGGACAGGATACAGGCTCCACACCAGAACATGATTGCGGGCTGGAAGTCGTAGGTGCGCACACCTTCGACAAAGGTCATGTGGCTCTGGATCAGCCAGCCGGAGACATGTTCCTGAATGGCGGCACCGATGTAGCTGAAGATGCCGATCACGCCCATGGCAGCGCCAGTCACACGCTTCGGACAGATATCGACCGCAAACAGGCCACCCAGCGAAGTTACCAGACCCGTCAGGCCAAAGCCGAAGAGCACCATCGAGGCAGTCAGGCTAACCCAATCGGTCGGTCCATAGAAGAACATCAGCAGACCAACAATTTCGAACACGGCAAAAAGGGCATTGCACGGCGCACGGCGCGCATCAAACACCTTGTCGGAAAGGAAACCGAAGGCGATGGCACCGGCCACACCGGCTACCGTGCTGATCGCCAGCAAAGAGCCCGCTTCCTTGGTCGTGTAGTGATGTATTTCGTTCAGATACAACACCCCCCAGCTGTTGATCGCGTAGCGCGTAACGTAGTTCAGCGCGCTAGCCAAACCGAGAATCCAGATAGCCGGAATCTTGAGGATGGCCAATTGCTGACGCAGCACGCTAGCCAGTTCTTCTTTCGGCTTCACACCGCCGTGGTCGTTCTTGTAGTCGGCGATCAGCGGCAGACCCATGGTTCTCGGACGATCCTCGATCAACCAGAAGCCAAGGACGGCACAAATGATGCCAGTGATACCGGCACCCCAGTAACCCCACTGCCAACCGAACGCCGTCACGGCAACGCCGACAACGAAGAAGGTCAGGCCTTCGCCGAGCGAGTGAGCCGTACTCCAGATACCGTAGATCCGGCCACGCTCATGGTTGCTGAACCAGGCCGCCATGGCCACGACCGAACCCGGCGCACCCAGACTCTGGAACCAGCCGTTCAATGCCCACAGCGCTGCGGCAAGAGCCACCCATTTGGTAAAGCCCATGGCCAGAACCGCGATCCCGGAGAACAGGAAGCCGCAAGCCAGGAACTTTTTCATGTTCGAGTGATCTGCCAGGAAACCGTTGAACAGTTTGCCGAGGCCGTAGCTGTAGAACATGGTCGAGCCGATCAGACCCAGTTCAACCGGAGTAAAGATGTTGCCGTCAATCAAGGGTTTCTTGACCATACCCAGAACCAGACGACAGGTATATGCGCACCCGTAGCAAAGGGTAATACCAATCATCATACGGAAACGCTTGCTCTTATATAGCCGGTCGATCTGATCCTTATCGGTCATGACCGGGATATCGGGCCCCGTCTTAAAGAAATTCAAAAACGCTGCAAACATTGTTTTTCCCTCATAAAAGTTTTTGGGTTACTTAAAAACCCGCATCCCCAAGCGGGCAAGGACACAACAAATGATTGAATGCCTCTACGAGTGAGCGTCAACTGTGCGCACACGCGTGCATTTTAACCAAGAGATGTGAAGACAACAACCCGCTTAGAGTTTTGCTGGAATCCCTGTGTGCTTGGCCAGAATCTGGACGATATCGCGATTGCCTACCATCACCGGATTTCCACGCATCAGGCCGTCGTTCTGCATGTAGTCATTACCAAATCCACCGGCTTCCTTGACCAGCAGCATGCCTGCCAGCGCATCCCAGGAATTCTGATGCGGCTCGAAATAGCCGATCATGCGGCCTGCGGCAACGTAGGAAATCATCAGCGCACCGGAGCCGTTGCGCATGAACATGCCGCCATCCTGGAGGACCTTTTGCAGGAAAGGAATGAACGCCACATCGTTATCGATACGGAAGGAGGTGCCGACCCCGAGAACGCCTTCCTTGAGCGTCTTGCCGGTATGGACGTGCATCGGCTTCGGCCCGCAGAACGCGCCGCCGCCCTTCTTGGCATGGAACATTTCATGCGCATTCGGATCATAGACCACGCCAATGATCGTCTCGCCATTGCGCACAACGCACACGGAGATGCACCAGGAATACATGCCGTTAACAAAACACGCCGTCCCGTCGATCGGATCGACAATCCACAGATATTCCGCGCCGGCCTGTTCGCCCCCTTCTTCCTCGCCCATCACGGCATCTTCGGGAAACACTTCGCTAACGCAGCGGCGCACATAGGCTTCGACCTCACGGTCAGCCATCGTTACCATATCCTGGGGATTTCCACCCTTGGCCTCGATCTGCAACTGCTCGCGCCGACGGAAGAAATCGTGGCCAAACTGCGCCGCATGCAAGGCAATGGTTTGCGCCAGCAAATAACGATCATGAATGGCGCGATCCAGCCCGGTTAAAGTTTTCTGACTCATCTACTCCCTTTCATCACTAATAGGTATCGCCGCATCCAACAGCGATGCGCCAATCGTTGAACAAGCTAAACTTTGAAACCTGCGTCCAGGGGATTCCTTTGGCAAGACAGACCCGGAGGCTGATTTTCTTCTTGTGGAAGCCAAACTCCGAGCACGTTGCACACGCGTGCATCATTTATAGATGCGAAACACTCAAAAAGCAAGCGAAATCTTCACCCTGCGCCAGCGGGGGAAACCTCCCGTCCTCCCGCCGCCCCATGACGTAAAAATAGCCCCGCCCGGCAATCCTCATGAAAATTATGGGCTTAAAAGCACGGGGCCTCGGGCACGGCGGGCAGCACAAAATGCGGGGAAATTTTCCCGCAGAAGAGGCAATTCATGGCAATCCCGTCCGATTGTGAGGCAACGTCGAGACTTCTTCAGCTCCGCACCACCCTGAAGCCCTCTTTTTTGACCTGTACCGTCGCCCGCTCGACGAGCGCAACCGGCACGGTGAATGCACGTGCTTCCATTTCCGTGCTCCCCATTCGTTCCACCAACCGTGCAACGGTTTCGTTGGCCAGCGCCTCGGTATCCTGGCGCACGGTCGTCAATCGGTAGGCTCCGGCATCGGCCAT
>CAYTWY010000071.1:0-9720 GCA_964440925.1 uncultured Propionivibrio sp.
GTGGCCAAATACCGGGAGGCGCTGAACATTCCACCGGTCAAGCTGCGCAAGAATTTTTAACGGGGAAAGGGCAAATTGAGTTTCAATGAGCGCGATGCCCGTGATTTTTACCCCGCAACCTTCCCGCAAGGGGAGGCGCGGGGCGTTTCAGCAGTCGTCCGACGACTGTCACTTTGATAAGGAGCCGTACCATGAACCTGCAAATCAGTGGACACCATCTCGAGGTTACCCCGGCGATTCGTGACTATGTCACCGGGAAGCTTGAGCGCGTCACGCGTCATTTCGACAACGTGATCGACGTCAATGTGATTCTGTCGGTGGACAAGCTGAAGCAGAAAGCCGAAGTGACCGTCCATCTTTCCGGCAAGGAAGTGTTCGTCGAATCCGTTGATGAGGATCTTTACGCGGCCATCGACATTCTGGTCGACAAGCTCGATCGGCAGATCCAGAAGCACAAACAGAAGGTGCAGGATCACCACCGTGGCCAGAAGCCGGTCCATAGCGGCGGCGAGTAATCCGGAGTGGATCGGGCGCGCTTTCCGGTGCGCCCGATCCGCAGTGCAAAAAATTTGCGGTTTTCAGAAGTTTTTCGGCAAGGCGGATGTCGCACGGTATGAGTTACATCAATCAACTGTTAAGTACTGAAAATATCGTTCTCGATCTCGATGCAACGAGCAAGAAGCGCGTTTTCGAAAGCGTCGGCCTGCTCTTTGAAAATCATCAGGGAATCGCCCGCAGTACGGTGTTCGACAGCCTCTTCTCGCGCGAGAAGCTGGGGTCGACGGGACTGGGGCAGGGGATTGCCATTCCGCATGGACGCATCAAGGGGCTGAAGGAGGCGCGTGGCGCCTTTATCCGCCTCAGTCATCCGGTGCCGTTCGATTCTCCCGACGGCAAGCCGGTTTCCCTTCTTTTTGTGTTGCTGGTGCCGGAGCAGGCGACCGAGCAACACCTGCAAATTCTTTCCGAACTGGCCGAACGCTTTTCCGATCGCGCCTGCCGCGAGGCACTGAGCAGCGCCGAAAGTGCCGAAGCCGTCCTGCAGATTCTTGCCCACTGAAGGTCTTTCTGCCCATGAAACCGCAGCGTACCCTGAGCATTGCCCAACTGTACGAGGATCACATCGAGAAGCTCCGTCTGACCTGGATCGGCGCCGTCGGCATCGACCGCCAGATCGAGCTGCGGGATCAGGAGATTTTCGGCCCCGATATTGTCGGCCACCTGAACCTGATTTACGGCCACCGCATCCAGGTCATCGGCAAGGCCGAGGAGCGCTGGATCGAGGAGGTCGGCGTGGAACGCTGGCGGCGTCAGATCGACGACCTGATGCTGGCCAAGCCCCCGGCCATCATCATCGCTGACGGACTCGATGTGCCGGCCGACGTCAAGGAAATCTGCGAGCAGACCGAGACTCCGCTGTTCAGCAGCCCGAAGGCGTGCTCGGTGGTGATCGACCTGTTGCACCTTTATCTGGCGCGGCATTTTGCCGACACGGTATCGGTGCACGGCGTGTTCATGGACGTTTTTGGTATGGGGGTGCTGATTACCGGCGATTCCGGCGTTGGCAAGAGCGAACTGGCGCTGGAACTGGTATCGCGCGGACACGGTCTCGTGGCCGACGATGTCGTCGAGCTGGCGCGCATCGCACCGACCACGATCGAAGGACGCTGTCCCGGAATCCTGCGCGATTATCTCGAAGTGCGCGGTCTGGGGTTGCTCAACATCCGCACCATCTTCGGTGAGACGGCAGCGCGCAGGAAGATGAAGCTCAAATTGATCGTACATCTGCAGAAACACGTCGCCGGCGACAATGTGCCACGTCTGCCACTCGATTCGCAGACGCAGGTCATCCTCAGCATTCCGGTACGCAAAGTTATTTTCCATGTCGCGCCGGGACGCAACCTGGCGGTGTTGCTGGAAGCCGCCGTGCGCAATTGCATCTTGCAGCTACGCGGTATCGACAGCATGAGCGAATTCATCAACCGCCAGCAAAAGGCCGTGCTCGACGGCGGTGCCTGACGCGGGGGTACCCCCCCTGCAGACAGGCGGGAATGGACGGCCGGGGAAGCGGTGCTTGAGGCGGATTCCTCTGCGCCGTTACCCGGTAGCGAAAGTCGTTAAAGGCACTCGAATTCGACGCAGTCGGTGTCTTCCAGGCTGGCCGAGGCCGCCAGGCCGATGATGCCCCGTCCGCGCAGCAGCTGCGCATGGCCGTGCAGGAACTTTTCCGGTTTGCCTTCCAGATTGAGGAAGGTTCCGTTGGTGCTCTTGTCGATGAGGAAGAAATGCGCGCCGCGCAGTTCGATGCGCGCATGGTGACGGGACACTTTGCGGCCCATGATGACCAGATCGCTGGCCGCGTCGCGGCCAAGGTTGATTCCGTTCTGCCGTTCGTCGATCACCAGTACCTCGCCGGCGTAACGCAGAAGCAGGCGCGGGCCGTGCGGAGCGAGTGAAGGGTCGGCGGCCGCGTCGGCACTGGCCGGCAAGGTCGGGTCGATCTGCTCGAACAGGCGCAATAATGGAAAACGACCCTGTGCCGGGGCGCTGCCCGCGTCGCGCGTTTGCGCCTGCAGCTTGTCTGACAGAGCGGTGCGCGAAGCGGCTTCGGTGAGTATCTGGCTAGGTCTGGCCAGCCCCGCCAGATAGGCGGCAAAGCGCACGGCTTCGCCGCTTGCCGTAGCGTCGTCCAGTGTCGCCTGGGCATGACAGAAGCCGATGCGCACAGCGAGTTTCAGACCGGACACCGGCGGCAGGTCGGCGACACGCTGGCGCATGTCGATCGCCGCCTGGAGAGCGGCGTCCGGGTTGTCGAAAACGGCCATCAGCTCCTGTCCCTGCGTTTTCAACAGGCGACCGGCAAAGACATCGACCGAGCGCTGCATGCGCTTCAGACAACGTTCGACCGAGCGTCGTGCTTCCGAGCTGCCGAGTTTCTCGTGCAACAGGGCGTTGCCGGCGACATCGGCGAAAAGAATGGACAACAAGGGGGCGTCTTCGCCGTTCATGCGACAGGGCGTTCCGGAAAGGTCGGTGGATGTTCCATACTCGGCAATGGGATCGGGTTTACTCATCATTTCATCAGTTGCCGGGCAGAGGCTAAGACAGACGCCGGTTCGACAGCGGATCATAATCCGGGTTCGCGGTTTCGCGCAATGTAGGGCGGAAAATGCCGGAAGAGGCGGGTTGGCGGCGGGGAAGGTACAATGCACATCCCGTGCAGGAGAATGCCCGAGACGCATGGGAACCTGAATCCAAAGACGATGCTTCGCCTAAGCGCTGCGAGCGCAGGAAAGACGAATGACCGAACGAGCAAACGACGCAGCCGGAATCTTCCCGATCCAGCTGCACCTCCCTGCGAAAAAGAACAGCGGTGAAGAGTCAGCGCCCCCGCGCCGACTACGGAGTCTTCAAAAGAGGATTCGCCGTCATGCCGGCAAGGCGATTATCGACTTCGCGATGATCGAGGACGGCGATCTGGTCATGGCCTGTCTGTCGGGCGGCGCCGACAGCTACGTCATGCTTGATACCCTGCTCTATTTCCGCAGCGTGGCGCCGGTCAAATTCGAGGTGATTGCGGTCAATCTGAACCAGAAACAGCCGGGTTTCCCTGGCCAGGTGTTGCCAGCCTATCTGGAGCGCATCGGTGTGCGCTACAAAATTGTCGAGCAGGATACCTACAGCATTGTGCAGGAGAAAATTGCCCCAAACAAAACCACCTGCTCGCTTTGTTCGCGCCTGCGGCGGGGAATTCTCTACCGCACGGCGAAAGAACTCGGTGCGACCAAGATTGCACTCGGTCATCATTGCGACGACATTCTGCAGACCTTCCTTCTCAATTTGTTTTTCGGCGGCAAGCTGAAATCGATGCCGCCCAAGCTGCGCTCCGATGACGGCGAAAATGTGGTGATCCGGCCGCTGGCCTATTGCCGCGAGAACGACATCAAAAAGTATGCCGAAGCCATGGAGTTTCCGATCATTGCGTGCAACCTGTGCGGCGTGCAGCCCAACCTGCAACGTCAGGCCATGCGTGAAATGATCCTGGCGTGGGAAAAGGCACACCCGACCCGGGTCAAGAGCATGTTGACCGCCTTGTCCCACGTGGTGCCTTCGCATTTGCTCGACAGGTCGCTATTCGATTTTGCCCATCTGTCGTCGGCCGCAGGCGAAATCGCCGGCGAAGACGGCGAGGTATAGGCAGAGCGGGCAGGGTGCCTCCGGGGACGGCAGCGCTGCCCCCGGAGCCTGGTTCAGGGCCGTACGCTTCAGGCCAGACCGTGCTTCACCTTGCTCGCCTGCTCCTGAATCCTGAACTGGCCGAAGCGCGGCAGGAACTTGTCCCAGTCGATACTGTGCGCGTCGATCTCCGGCCCATCGACGCAGGCGTGCTTGCGCACCATCTTGCCGTCGATGGTCACCGGCACCATGCACGCACCGCACATACCGGTGGCGTCGACCATGATCGAATTGAGGCTGGCGACGGTTTTCACGCCGTAAGGTTTGGTCAGGTCGCTCACGGCGCGCATCATCAGTGGCGGGCCGATGGTGACGACTTCGGCAATCTTGCGGCCTTTGCCTTCCTTGTTTGCCTTGAGCCGTTCTTCCAGCGGGCCGGTGACAAAGCCCTTGACGCCGAAACTACCGTCATTGCTGGTGTAGATGATGTCGAGCTGGTCACCGAACTCGGCTTTCAGCTGCCCGACACGCTCGTCGTCCCGGGTCCAGAACAGGAGATCGGCGCTGCGGAAGCCGGAGATCAAGGTAACGTGATTGCCCAGACGCAGGTGCTCACGCATGATCGGATAAACCGGCGGCAGACCGACGCCGCCGGCGGTGAACACCACGGTCTGATGGCCTGCGTAGCGGTGCAGGTCACTTGGCAACCCGAGCGGGCCGGCAATGCCGGTGAAGGCGTTGCCGACCTGCATGCGGTTGATTTCGATGCTGCTGCTGCCCATGGCCTGCACGACGAGGCAGATGGTGCCGGCCTTGGCGTCCCAGTCAGCGAGCGTCAGCGGGATCAGTTCTCCGTTGGGCCAGGGCAGGACGCGCACGAACTGTCCGGCACGGGCGGCGCTGGCCACAAGCGGCGAGCTGACAATGAATTCGACAATGTTGTCCGCCAGCTCGATCTTCCTGAGGATGGTCTGCGGTGCCATGGCGAGGTGCGTGTAGTGAGCGGCACTTTCCACCTGGCGGCGGATTTCTTCCGGCGCGAGGTTCATGTCGCCGACGATCTCGCGTGCTGCCGATTGCCCGTCACCCGCTGCGCGAATGGCCGTCGAGCCGCCGCGCGCGGCATCGCCGCCGGAATATACACCGGCCAGCGAAGTCTGCTGCGGTGAGCCCTGGCCGACATCGATGGAGCCCCACTTAGTCAATTTGAGGGTCGGTTCGGAATCCTTGATGATCGGATTGGGCGTGTTGCCGAGGGCCATGATCACCAGATCAACGGCCATCGGCTCGACTTCGCCGGTCGGCACCGGGCTGCGTCGACCGGAAGCGTCCGGCGCGCCAAGCTCCATCACGTCGAGCAGGGCGTGTGTGACGAAGTGCGTTTTGTCGTCGCCGATGAACTCGCGTGGTGCACGCAGCACCTTGATCTGGATGCCCTCTTCGATGGCATGGTGCAGTTCCTCGACGCGCACCGGCATTTCGGCCCGTGTGCGCCGATAGACGATGGTGACATTGGCGCCCAGCCGCCGGGCCGTGCGCGCCGAATCCATGGCGGTATTACCCGCGCCAATGATGATGACTTCCTTGCCGCGTGTTTCCGGCAGCGGTGTTTCGTAATCGTCGCGCAGACCCTGCATGAGATTCACGCGGGTCAGGAACTCGTTGGCCGACATGACGTTGATCAGGTGTTCGCCGGGCACGTTCATGAAGCGCGGCAGACCGGCGCCGGTGCCGACGAAGACTCTCCAGAAGCCGGCATTCTTCAGATCCTGAATGGTCGCCGTCTTGCCGACGACGAAATTGGTCACGAACCGGCCGCCGAGTTGCTTGATCTTGCCGACCACATCGTCGATCAGTTCGTTGGGCAGGCGGAATTCCGGGATGCCATAACGCAGGACGCCGCCCAGAGCATGGAAAGCCTCGAAAACAGTGACCGGAAAGCCTTCCGAAGCGAGCAAATAGGCATTGATGAGTCCGGCCGGACCGGAGCCGACGACTGCTACGGGGGGCTTCTCGGCGTTTTCCCAAGGGTCGGGACGGCCGGAAAGCGCGGCCGCGACTTCTCCGGGGTTGGCGATTTTCTCGCGCTGCGGCAGATACCATTCGATCTGACCGATTTCGATCGGTCGTTTGGTGTGTGCGCAGACGCCCTGACATTGCAACTCCTGCGGACAGACGCGGCCAGTGACGTTGGGCAGCGGGTTGCAGCTCTCGATCAGTTCCATCGCTTCGCGGAAGCGGCCGGTGCCAAGCAGGCTGAGCATTTCCGGGATGTGGATCTTGACCGGGCAGCCGCCCTTGGGTTCGCTTTTCCCCTCGACGCGCAAGCCCAGCTCGCAGGGTTTCTCCTCGCATTGTTTGTCGCGCAGGGCTTCCAGCCAGACGAACAATTCGACCTCGCGTGCACTGTAACCAAGGTTCATGTAGCCGAGATAGCCCTGATTGACGAGGCCGAAATCCTGTGCCCGCTCTTCCGCAGCACGGACATAAGGCGGGATGTAGTTGTCGGCCGGCCAGTTCTCGGAGAGCCCCTTGAACATCGGGTAGCGCTCCGACAGATGCTGGTCGAGAGCGCGAATGAATTTGCGTTTCAAGCCGAGCGGCACGTTCCAGACAAAGCGCATCAGTACCTTGCTGCCGTCGTCGTCGCGCAGGAGCAGGCTCCAGAAGGTGCGGACGAACTCGGCGCTCAGTTCGGCTTGCCTGAACTCCCAGACGATGGCATTACTGCCATCGGCGACGAACAGTTCGCGGAAAGCCTGCGGTTCCTGCAGCAGGCGGCGTTGCAGGAGCGCCATCTGGTCGTGGAAGGCGGTGACGGCGGTGCTCTGCTGCAGCGCTTCGAGCTGTGCCTGGGTCGTTTCCAGAGTGCGGCTGGCGTCCAGATAGCGATACAGATCGTCCTGGCTGGAGGGTGTGGAGGTGCTGTTCATCGAATGATCTCCGCGTCGCAGTTGGCCGAAACGCGCCGGATGCGCGCCTTCAATTCAGGCGTGACGGTGACGCGGTCAAGCGCGCCGGGGATCAGGCGCCCGACCTCACGGCTCTCGCCGTTGACCACGATGCGCGTTTTCTCGAACAGCTCGGGAAGATCCTGATAGCAGGTCTTGCAGTTGGTGCATTTTTCCTGATCGGCCGGGTCGTAGGTGACCAGCGTGCCGTCCGCCGCTGCGCAGGCGCTTGCCGCAGACGGGCTTGGCAACGGCGCGCCGCCGATCGGCACGATCGGAATCAGCGTGCCGTTGCCGACTGGCGCCTTGCTTGCTATCGCCAGCTCGGACATGGCGCGCGCCAGGGCGTCGAGCGAGTTCTCCCGCTGGCGGGCCGATTCCTGCACCTGCGCCTGCAGTGCCGCGATGCCAGCACGATACTCGGCACTTAGCTTCGAGACCTGCTGACCGTCAAGATACTGCAACAGGTTCCAGTATTTGCGACGTTCCTCGACGAGGGCGACAATGGCGGCAGAGACCCCGACCTTGATCAGGCGCTTGTTGCTGTCGGTTGAATAGATGAACGGTGTCTTGCCTTCCCTTTGCGCTGCGCCGAGTTCGACGAATTCCTCGATCGGCAGCAGGTTGTCCGCCTTCGCATCAAGCTTGCGGAACTGTTTCTTGAAGCGGATCTCGCCCAGGGTGAAGTGCGCCGGGGTGAGCGGCATGTTCATCAGCTGCAGGGTGCCGTTGTCGTCGAGATATTCGAGCGTGCTGTTCGTCCAGACGCTTTCCGGATCGGGGTTGCCTTCGAGCGAAAACCAGTCGTGCAGGTTTTTGCCGCGCCGCGGATCGTGCACGAAGACCGGATTCATGCGGCTTTCGACGGCTAGTCGCGCGCGGCGGGCGGAAATGTTGTCGGCGATGCCGTGTTCTCCCTGACACGGCGTATAAACGTCGAGCAGCGCCGGCGAGTCGGTGTAGGTGAGGAACTCCATGGCGTTCTTGAGGAAGTGATTCTGCAGCGCGGTGCAGGTCGAACACACGAAGACGTTGGTATGGAAGGAGGCGAGCAGCGCCAGCTCCTTGCGCGCCTCGTGCTTGCCGCTTGCCGCCGTGCCGAAGCGCGCCAGGTCGGCATCCTGACCGATGAAGCTGGAGGTTGATGCCTGCCCGCCGGTGTTGGAATAGGCGCCGGTATTGAGAACGAGCATCTTGATCGGCGTATCGCTGGCCAGAATGCGCGACAGGGCGCCGAAACCGATATCGTAGCTGGCGCCGTCGCCGCCGATAGTCAGGACGGTTGGTAGCAGAGCCAGTTCGGTGCGGCTGAAGTCCTTCCAGGAGAGCAGGCGCAAGGTGCGCTCGTGCTGTTCCGGGAGGTAGGCATCGGCAAGCTCTAGGCGCGCCTGTCGCAGAGCGCGGATATCGTCAGCCGCTTGCGACGAGAGACCCTCGAAAATGCCCTTGGCCAGCGGCTGGGCGTCCTGGAACAGGCTATTGACCCACGGGTCGTTGTAGGCGTTGAAAGGGAAAGTCGACGCGTAAACGCTGCTGCAGCCAGTGGAATTGGCGACGACCGTACCGCAGGGGCCATTGCCGGTCGGCCCGCTCTCGAAGAAGTAAAGTCGCTTCTCCAGTGTGGCGATGAGTTCGCTCAGGCGCTGGCGGCGTGCGCTTTCCTTTTTCGGCAGGGCGCCCTGCTTGGCATCAAGTGCGGCGAGCAGTGTTTCGAGTTCGGCGATATGTGCCTGGCGTCGCCTGGCGCCGATGGCGTGGCTGGTGGCCATGATGAGACGGATGGCGGTAACTTCGCCACAGCCACGGCAACCGCCGTGTCCGCCGGTGGTCGAGTAGTAATTGCCACGATCGAGCAAAAGGCGCTTGGTTTCGCCGTCCGTTTCCAGAGCGGTGGCGAAAAAGCGCGGCGCGGTGTTCGGTGTCCGGCTCATGAACTCGAAGCGTTCCTGCAGTGTGTCGAGTAGCGCGGCATCCTGTTCGCGTGCGCCGAGGGCGCCGGGGCCGCAGACATCGACGCATTCCAGGCAGCCGGTGCATTTCCACGGGTCGATGGTGGCGCTGAACAGACCGCCGCTGCCCGGACAGGTTTTTTCCATGGCATCGAAGAAGGGGCGCGTGCGCGCCACCGGGTAGCACGCCAGACGTTCGGCAAGACGGGCGAAATTGCCGCGCAGCGTTGCCGAGGCACCTGGCAACCGGGAAACGGCTTCGCCGAGCAGCTGGTGCAGGGGCGGGGCGTCCTTGCTTTGGCGATAGGTTTCGCGCAGCGTGGCGGCGACGGTATGGCGGTGTTCTCGCATCACCTCGCGCTGTTTTTCCGGCAGGTCAAGGGTATCGATGGCGGTAAGCAGCAGTTCGTCGAGGTCATGCACGGAATTGGGAATGGCGGCGTCCGGGCAAACCAGTGTGCATTCCATGCAGCCGGTACACAGCTCGGCGTTGAACAACGGCACGGAACGGCGGAACAGTCCCTTGTCCTTCGCGCCGGCGGTTCCCGGCGGCATGAACAGGCCGGTGCCGGGCAGAACCGGCGCCTCGCCGATGCTGCCGTCGCGGAAGGGGCGGGCGACCATGTCGTCGAAATATTCGCGGT
>CAYTWY010000072.1:0-9608 GCA_964440925.1 uncultured Propionivibrio sp.
AAGCGCTCAACGCCCAGACCGGCCCGGTGCTGCTCGCCCATCCGGACAGCGACGAAGCCGAACGCCTGATCGCTGCCGCCACGAGTGGCGCGCCGATTGCCGACGTTACCGCTGACGATGGCATCCGTCACACCGTCTGGCTGATCGACGACGAAGCCGCCATTGCCCGCATCAGCGCCGTCGTCGACGCCATGCCCAACCTGTACATCGCCGACGGCCACCACCGTTCGGCCGCTGCCTCGCGTGTCGCCGCCGCACGGCGCGGCCAGGGCAAACCCGACTCCGCCGAATACTTCCTGGCCGTCATCTTCCCGGCGCGCCAGATGCGCATCATGGATTACAACCGCGTCGTGCGTGATCTCAACGGGCACAGTGTCGAGTCCTTCCTCAAAGCCGTCAGCGAACGCTACACGCTCACCCCGGCAAGCGCGCAAGTCGCCCCCGAGCGCACTGGCTGCGTCGGCCTGTACCTCGACAAACACTGGTATCACCTGAGCATCCGCCCTGAACTCGTACCGACACACGACCCGGTTCGCCGCCTCGATGTTTCCGTACTCTCGGAACAGATTCTCGACCCCATCCTCGGCATTGCCGACCTGCGCCGCGACACGCGCATTGATTTCGTCGGCGGCATCCGCGGCCTCGGCGAACTGGAAAAGCGCGTCAATAGCGGCGAAATGGCCGTCGCCTTCGCCATGCATCCGACGCAAATGAGCGAACTGATGTCGGTGGCCGATGCCGGCGAAGTCATGCCACCCAAGTCGACCTGGTTCGAACCCAAGCTCGCCGACGGTCTGGCCTCGCACGTACTCGACTGATCGCTGAAAAAACCGGCCTGTAGCGCCCGTCAACTGGCGTTCTACAGACCAATGCTCTGCAAGCCGCATGGATATTGGCCTGCAGGGCATTGTTTTATAGGGGTGAGATTACTTCCCCCGCGCTTTTTCAAGGCGGCCGCATTGTCGAATACAATCAGGAACCATCCATACGCACAAGCCATCGGCGCAGCGAGATCCATTTTGAGCACCAACCCGTTCAACGCTCTGGAACTGAAGATGCCGCCGCCGCTCATGACGCTGCTCGGCGCCCTCGGCATGTGGCTCATCGCGCGCAGCTTCCCTGACCTGACCCTGGAAGTCCCGGCCCATTTCCGTCTTGCCGCATGCACAGGGCTGCTCCTGTGCGCCGGATTTCTTGAAATTTACGGGCTGAGGGCGTTTTACCGGCAAGGCACCGCCGTCACGCCGCTACAGCCCAAGGCCGCCTCGGCGCTCGTCAGCGAAGGGGTCTATCGCTACAGCCGCAACCCGATGTACTGCGGCCTGGCCTTGCTTCTCGGTGCCTGGGCGACCTACCTCGCCAATCCTCTGGCCTTCGCCGTCCTGCCGCTGTTCGTCGCCGCCATGAACCGGTTCCAGATCGTTCCGGAAGAGCGCGCGCTCGAAGCACGCTTTGGCGAAGCTTACGCAGACTACCGCAAATCGGTGCGCCGCTGGCTCGGACGCCTCTAGCGGCAACACCCTTCACCGTCGTCCTCGACACGTACCGCCTCGCCCTCGATGATCTCGCCCGCCGACGTCGGGACGGCACGTGATTCGGCCGCCGGCGCAGGCGCCTCCTTGCCCTGCTGTACCTGCTGACGGATGAGGGCGCGCAAGGCACGTGTACGCCACCAGAAATACAGCCACAGGCCGAACCCGACAACGGCAAGCACGGCAAAAAAGGCGAGGGAAAACATCACCGCCGCCGCAACGACCACGACGCCGCACAGCGCCGCCGCAATCCGCAGCAGAACGCCCTGCGGCTCGCGCCCCGGCGTATGAAATTGAATTCGTACCATCCTTGCAACTACTCCTTTTGATAAGTGCCGATTAACTGCGCCTGCGCCAGGATATGACCCTGCATGGCGCGTTCGAGCGCTGCCTTGTCCGGCGCGGCGGAAAAGGCAAGGCCGCAGTCGAGCGCATAAAGCTTGTGAACGTAGCGGTGCCGGCCAATCGGCGGACACGGCCCACCGTAACCGCAGCGTTTCCAGTCATTGATACCCTCGCCGCATCCGGGCGGAAGTTCGCGCACGGCTTGCGGCAGACCACCGCCGTCCACCGGCAGGTTGTAGAGCAGCCAGTGCACCCAGGTCATGCGTGGCGCCGCCGGATCGGGCGCATCCGGATCATCGACGATCAGCACCAGACTCTTTGCCGCTTCGGGAATCTCCCCCCAGGCCAGCGGAGGAGAAATGTTGCTCCCCTGGCAGGTATACGCCTTTGGAATCGCTGTGTCCTGCGCAAAAGCGTCCGAGGTAATGAACATTAGCGATCCTCCCGTCAATACTTGCGGATTTGTCATGCTCGCAAGTATTCGGGCGAAACGCCGCGCGGTCAAGCGGCAAGAGACTTTCGGCGCGGAAACAAGCAACCGTTAGCGTGCGGCGGCCGACTTGGCGAGCCCGGCAAGGGAAAGCTCACCCTGCCGGAAAGAAAGGTTTGCGCACTACCCCAGACGCGAAATGAAATAGCCGGCGCAAACCGCGGTACCGATAACGCCCGCCACATTCGGCCCCATGGCGTGCATGAGCAGGAAATTCTGCTTGTCGTACTGCACCCCGACCACCTGCGAAACGCGCGCGGCCATCGGCACGGCCGACACGCCAGCCGAACCGATCAGCGGATTGATCGGATTATTCGGCGAGAGCTTGTTCATCAGCTTGGCCAGCAATACGCCGCCGGCAGTCGAAAAACCAAAAGCGACAACGCCTACAGCGATGATCATCAGGGTCTTGGTCTGCAGGAAATTCTCGGCACCCATGGTCAGACCGACCGAAGTGCCGAGGAAAATGGTCGTCATGTTGACGATCTCGTTCTGCGCCGACTTGGTGAGCCGATCAACGACACCCGATTCGCGCATCAGATTGCCCAGCATGAGCATGGCCACGAGCGCCGAAGCCGGGGGTACGACAAGGATCACCACGATCATGACCACGAGGGCAAACACCACCCGTTCAAGCTTGCTGACCGGGCGCAGGGTCTTCATACGGATGCGACGCTCGGCATCGGTAGTCAGCAGTTTCATGATCGGCGGCTGGATCAACGGCACCAGCGACATGTAGGTATAGGCCGCCACGGCAATCGGCCCGAGCAGATGCGGCGCCAGCTTGTTCGCCGTGAAGATCGACGTTGGCCCGTCGGCCCCACCGATGATGCCGATCGAAGCGCCTTCGCCCGGCGTAAACACGCCGCTGACCACGGCCAGGAACATGGTGACGAAAATGCCCAGTTGCGCCGCCGCGCCGAGCAACAAGGTGCGCGGATTGGCAATCAGGGGGCCGAAATCGGTCAGCGCTCCGACGCCAAGAAAGATGATGGGCGGAAACAGTTCCAGATGAATCCCCTGCGAAATGTAGTAGTACAACCCGCCCGGAACATGCACCAGACCATCGACGAACGGCTCGTTTAACACCCCGAGGGTCGGGATATTGGCGAGCAGCGCGCCAAAGGCAATAGGCAGCAACAGTAGCGGCTCGAATTCCTTGACGATGGCCAGATAGAACAGAACGGCACACACAACCCACATGATGAGCATACCGGCCGTAATCTGGGAAAACCCGGTGGATTGAACCATCATCAGGGTGAATTGCTCGACGATTCCAGACATAGGCACCTCAGCTGAGCTGGATCAGAACCTGACCTTCGTTGACCGAATCGGTCTCCTTGACGAGAATCGCCGCCACGGTACCGGCACAGGGCGCACAAATCGGCGACTCCATCTTCATCGCCTCCAGCACGAGCAATTCTTCGTCCTTGGCCACCTGCTGGCCGACGGCAACGCGCAATTTGAACACGACGCCAGGCATCGGGCTAACCACGGCACACTGGCCCGCCGGCACACTGGCCGGCATCGGTGCCGACGCTGCGGTAACAGCCGGCGCAGCAACCGGCGCGACAACGGAGGGCGGCGCGACGAACGGAACTGCCGCTGCCGGCGCCGTATCGACCACCTCGACGCCCACCTCATAGGTCTTTCCTTCCAGCGTGATTCTCAGCATTTTCATGGTAATCCCCCGATCCTGATTCAACGTTGATGCGTCGCGTGAAGTCCGGTGCGCCCCTGGACAGGCCAGACCCAGTCCCTGCTCTCCATCGGACGGAACCTGACCAGCGCGACTTGCTGCCCAAGCACTTCCTGCGCCGACACGGCCAACAGGGCAAGCAGTTTTTCGTCAGCAAGTCCCGGATGAATGCTGCCAGACGAAGCAGGCACAGGCGGCGTGGAAGCCGCGGGCGACACCGGCGACGGATTCGGCATGCCGCTGTGCAAGGCCGGAAAGCATGCGAAGATGCGCGCCATCACACTGCAGATCAGGGTCAGCGCGCCGAGGACGAAAAACACCACGAGCAAGCCGGTAAACTGGAATTCGAGAAGTTCCGCGACAGAGGCCTGCGGCGAGAATCCGCCCTTACCCGGAACGACCACCTGCTGAGTTGTTGCCCCTTCACCCTGCGCCATGCTCTGCCCCTCCTTCTGCCCCACGGACCAATCGTTCTGTGGCGGGGAAGCGGAAATGCCCGGCGCCGCCCCTGCATTGTTCCGGCTCATAACGGAATCAACCCGTGCTTCTTCGGCGGACGGGTCAGTCGTTTGGTCAGGGAAAAGCGCAGAGCCATGGCCACGCGCGTTCGCGTCTCGGACGGCAGAATGACATCGGTAATCATGCCGCACTCGGCCGCCTGGTAAGGCGAAGCGAATTTTTCCCGATAGGCCGCCATCAATTCATCCTCCTTGGCCTTCGGGTCGGCGGCAGCCTCGATTTCCTTCTTGTAAATGACACGTACCGCGCCTTCTGCCCCCATCACCGCGATTTCGGCCGTCGGCCAGGCAAAAACGGCATCGGCGCCCATATCCTTCGAACACATCGCCAGATAGGCGCCGCCATAGGCCTTGCGCAAGATAACGGTGATTTTCGGCACTGTCGCCGCCGCATAGGCAAAAAGCATCTTGGCGCCATGGCGGATAATCCCGCCGCGCTCCTGCGCCAGCCCAGGCATGAAACCAGGGATATCGACGAGGGTGACAATCGGGATGTTGAAAGCGTTGCAAAAGCGGATGAAGCGCGCGCCCTTATCGGACGAATCGACGTCAAGAACTCCGGCCTTGAACAGCGGCTGATTGGCAATAAGCCCGACCACCATGCCGTGAATACGCGCGAAACCGACGCAGAGGTTTTTCGCGAAATCGGCCTGCACCTCGAGAAAATCTCCGCCATCGACCAGCGCCGCAATGACCTTTGCCACATCAAGCGGTGTCTTCACCTCCTCCGGAACCAGCGCATCCATGCGTGCATCGCATTCCCGGGCAATCGCATCGGGAACGCGGTGCGGCGGATCCTGCATGTTGTTCTGCGGCAGAAAAGAGAGCAAACGGCGGGCGATTTCCAGCGCTTGGCGATCATCTTCGGCAACGAAATGAATGTTACCGCTCACCGCGGCATGCGCCTCCGCCGTACCGAACAGTTCGATCGGTGCTTCCTGCCCGGTCGCCGCCTTGATCACGTCCGGGCCGCAGATAAACATCTGCGCGCCTTTGCGCGTCATGATCAGGAAATCCATCAACGCCGGACTATAGGCGGCCCCCCCGGCGCACGGGCCTGCAATGATGGCAATCTGCGGCACCAGGCCGGAGAGTTCGACATTGCGGAAGAACACCTGTCCGTAACCGGAAAGCGAATGAACGCCTTCCTGGATGCGCGCCCCGCCCGAGTCGTTGATGGCCACGACGGGAATGCCGAGATTGGCGGCGCTGTCCATCAGATCGCAGATCTTGCGGGCATGCATGCGCCCGAGCGAACCGCCAGATACCGTGAAATCCTGCGAAAAGGCCGCGACGGGGCGGCCATCAACATTGCCGATGCCGGTCACCACACCATCGCCGGGAAGTCGCTTGTCGTCCATGCAGGACGTTTGGTGACTGACATGCATCCCGGCTTCCTCGAACGAGCCGGGATCGTAGAGCCGATCCAGACGCTCGCGCGCCGTCAGGAGCCCTTTCTGATGCCGTTTTTCGACCCTGTCCGTTCCGCCGCCAGCAAAGGCCTCCTCGCGACGGGAAATCAATTCGTTCAGTAGTTCAGCTCGCATTGCCATACAGACTCCTCGGACATTCCTGACCCTGGAAAAGACGGCACGCCAACAGGAGGCGCCCGGCTCCCTGCCACAACCCGATATGATACTGATCAAATCATTACAACGCTTTTAAGACTACTCCTCTTTGTATTTATCCAAAACAAATTTGGCCGCCACGACGCTTCCCGGTGTCGTTTTTCAGCCAACCCTAAGCATACGCTGCATCAAAGGCGACGGCGCCGCGCCTCGTACAAACAAACCCCGGCGGCAACCGACACGTTCAGGCTCTGCACCGAACCGAGCATGGGAATGGTCACCAGTTGATCGCAATGCTCGCGGGTCAAGCGGCGCATACCATCCCCCTCCGCGCCGAGTACCCAGGCCGTCGCCTGCGGCCATTCAGCCGTATACAGGCCGTCGCTCGCTTCGGCATCGGTGCCGATAACCCAGATTTCGCGCTCTTTCAACTCGCGCAAGGTGCGCGCCAGATTAGTCACGGTAATATAAGGCACACTTTCCGCAGCCCCACTGGCCACCTTGATCGCCGTCTGCGTCAGCCCCACGGCCCGATCCTTCGGCGCAACCACGGCATGCGCACCAACGGCGTCGGCAACGCGCAGACAGGCACCCAGATTATGCGGATCCTGGACGCCGTCAAGGATAAGCAGGAAAGCCGGTTCCTCCAGCGTATCGAGCACGTCGTCGAGCGTTACATGTCGCGACTCACCAGAAACCCGGGCCACCACACCCTGATGCCGCAAACCTCCAGCCATGCCTTCAAGGCGTTTGGCATCGACCGGAAGAACCCGCACCGCATGCAGCTCGGCGTGGCGCAGCAAGTCACGCGCGCGTGCGTCGTGCCGCTCGGCGTCGATAAAAATCTCGAGGATGGATTCCGGCTGATGGCGCAGCTTGGCAACGATGGCGTGAAAACCGTGGATGAAACGGGGTTGGGACATGGATGTTCTCAATCGCAAGACAAAGGTCTATTCTATCTTGGCTTAGCGGCCGCCCGGAAAAAACACGCCGCAAAATCCACCCCCTGCCTCAACGCGAAGAACGACGCGCCTTCCCAGCACCAGCCTTTCTCGTACCCGCGACCGTTTTCCCCGCCTTCGCTGTTGCTTTCACCGCACTTTTGTCACCTGTTCCCCGTGTTGTTAGCGGAATCCCTACGCTCGTCGCGCGCCGCGCCGATGCGGCTGATGAGGAAGACGCAGGCGCAGCGAGAACGAAATCGATGCGCCCGCTTTCCAGATCAGCGCGCACCAGCTTGACCTTCAGCCGGTCGCCAAGGCGATAGCGCCGCCCCGTCCGCTCGCCGAGCATCGCATGTTTGGCGTTGTCGTAGAGGAAATAATCCTCGCCCAGTTCGGAAACATGCACCAGCCCTTCGACATAGACCGAATCGAGGGCGACAAAAATACCGAATGGCACCACGGCGGAAATCGTCCCTGCGAATTCCTCGCCGACGCGATCTTGCATGTAATAACACTTGAGCCAGTTATCAACGTCGCGCGTCGCCTCGTCGGCGCGCCGCTCGGTCATCGAGCAATGCAGCCCGATCTCTTCCCAGTCGCCCGGTGTGTAACGCTCTCCTTCCAGAACGGCCTTGATTGCCCGATGCACCAGCAGATCGGGATAACGCCGGATCGGCGAAGTGAAGTGCGTGTAGTGTTCGTAGGATAAACCGAAATGGCCAACGTTATCCGGGCTGTACATCGCCTGCCGCAACGAGCGCAACATCGCCGTCTGCAGCAGTGCCGCATCCGGTCGTGACCCGATGCGCTCGAGCAGCGCCGCATAATCCTTGGCGGTCGGATTGTCGCCACCGCCCAGAGCCAGGCCAAATTCCTTGAGAAAGGTGCGCAGGCTTTCCAGCTTCTCCGGCGTCGGCCCCTCGTGAATACGGTACAGACACGGCTGTTTGTGCTGTTCGAGGAAATCCGAGGCGCAGACATTGGCCGCCAGCATGCACTCTTCAATCAGCCGGTGCGCATCGTTACGCTGTACGGGGACGATGTTCTCGATCTTGCCCTGCGCATTGAACAACATCATCGTCTCGATAGTCTCGAAATCGATGGCGCCACGCTTGTGGCGTGCCTTGAGCAAGACCTGGAACAAGGCATAAAGCGCCTGAATCTGCACTTGCAGCGATTCATGAACTTCCGTCTGCGGTAATGCCGCGCCGGACAACCAGTCCCACACCTGCGTATAGGTAAGCCGCGCCTGCGAGCAAAACACTGCCGGATAGAAGGCATAGGCCTTGATTTCGCCGCTGGCGTTGATCTCCATGTCGCAGACCATGGCCAGACGCTCGACCTCCGGATTGAGCGAACACAGGCCATTGGAGAGTTTCTCCGGCAACATCGGAATCACCCGGCGCGGGAAATACACCGAATTGCCACGCGCCATCGCCTCACGATCGAGCGCCATTCCCGGCCGCACATAGTGGCTGACATCGGCAATCGCCACCACCAGACGCCAGCCGCGCCCCTTCTTCTCGGCAAACACGGCATCGTCGAAATCGCGCGCTGTCTCGCCGTCGATGGTCACCAGGGGCAGATCGCGCAAATCCCTGCGCCCCGCCCATTCCGATTTCTTGACGCGCAGCGGCAAGAATCGCGTTTCCTCGACCGCTGCCGGCGAAAACTCGAACGGTAACTCGTGCTTGCGCAGGGCAATTTCGATTTCCATGCCCGGATCGGCATAATTCCCGAGCACCTCGACGATACGCCCGATAGGCTGCGAATGGCGGCTCGGCTGCTCGACGATCTCGACCACTACGACCTGCCCGGCCTTCAGCTTGGCCGTTTTCTTCTCGTTCCGCCGGTCAGATACCACCAGGATATCCTGATTGATGCGCCGGTTTTCCGGAACGACAAGAGTGATCCCGTATTCGATCAGCACGCGCCCCACCACCCGGCTGTTGGCGCGTTCAAGCACTTCGACGATGGACGCCTCGCGCCGCCCCTTGCGATCGAGACCGGTCACCCGCACCAATGCCCGGTCGCCATGCAGCACCTTGGTCATCTGCTTGGCGTCGAGGTAAAGATCTTCGCCTCCATCGTCGGGCACAAGAAAACCATACCCATCGGCGTGCCCTTCGACGCGCCCGGCAATCAGACTGGCGCGTTCAGGGACAATATACGCATCCTTGCGGTTGCGCATCAATTGCGCCTCGCGCTCCATCGCCGCCAAACGGCGCTGGAAAGCCTCATGTTCCTGCGGCTGAATATCAAGCAAGGCGCAGAGCCTGGCGAAACTGACCGGACAGCCCTGATCCTCGACGACCTGTAACACATACTCGCGCGACGGCAAGGGACTGGTGTAGGCCGCCGATTCACGCGTAAAGAACGGATCGTTTTTTCTCACTTTGGACAGCTTTTTTATTGACATTTTCTTCTGATCCTTTAGAATTCGGCCTTCGCTGGACATGCCCAGGTGGCGAAATTGGTAGACGCGCTAGGTTCAGGTCCTAGTGGTGGCAAC
>CAYTWY010000073.1:0-3251 GCA_964440925.1 uncultured Propionivibrio sp.
TTTGAAGTGGCCAATACGCAGAAGTCGAAGCTGGCGGCGATGGAGGCGATCTGGGACACCGAGCCGGCGCCGGCCAGTATGAATCTGCTGGTCTGGGCGAACGAAGCCACGCAGCGTAATGATTTTGCCGTGCGCGTGCCTTATCTGCTCGGCCTTATCTCGACGCGTTCGCTGGACAAGACCGTCCCCGGCATCCGTGAAATCCGTGCCGAGAATGGCGAGAAGGTGCGTTCCGGCATCCAGGCGCTGCTGGCCTTGCGCGCCATGCAGCGCAATCCGCAGGATGGCACGGCTCAGGCGCTTTTCGATAAACACCAGCAGGATATGGGCTATGGCCTGCTGCTCAAGCGCTATACCGACGACGTTGGCCTGGCGACGCCGGAAATGATCGAACAAGCGGCGCACGATACTGTTCCGCGCGTTGCGCCGATGTTCTGGTCGTTCCGCATCATGGTCGGGCTGGGTGGCTGGATGCTGCTGCTTTTTGTCGCCGCGGTGTGGGTGAGCCTGCGCAATGCCTACGACAGATATCCGCTGTTGCTGAAAACCTTCCTGTGGAGCCTGCCCGCGCCCTGGCTTGCCATCATGTGCGGCTGGTTTGTCGCCGAGTACGGCCGTCAACCGTGGACGGTGTTCGGCATGTTGCCGACCCACCTTTCGGTGTCGAGTCTGTCGGTCGGCAACCTGTGGGGGTCGATTGCCGGTTTTGTCGGCTTTTATACCTTCCTGCTGATCGTGGAAATGTATCTGATGTTGAAGATGGCGCGCCTCGGTCCGCAAGCGGCGCTTCCTGCCCAGCCTGCCTAGGAGAGCCGAAATGCTGGATTACATGACACTGAAACTGATCTGGTGGATGCTCGTCGGGGTGTTGCTGATCGGCTTTGCCATCATGGATGGCCACGATATGGGGGTGGGCATTCTGCTGCCTTTCCTCGGCCGGGATGATACCGAGCGGCGGGTGATGATCAATACCGTGGCGCCGCACTGGGACGGCAATCAGGTCTGGTTCATCACCGCCGGCGGAGCCTTGTTTGCCGCCTGGCCCTTTGTTTATGCCACGGCGTTTTCCGGGATGTACTGGGCCATGCTGCTGGTACTGTTTGCCCTGTTCTTCCGTCCGGTCGGGTTCGAGTATCGCTCGAAGTTGCCGAACCCGGGCTGGCGCAAATTCTGGGACTGGGGACTGTTTGCCGGCAGCGCCGTTCCGGCCCTGGTTTTTGGTGTGGCGTTCGGCAACCTGTTTCTCGGCGTGCCGTTCAGCCTCGACGAAAACATGCGCTCGGTTTATTCAGGTTCGTTCTGGGCCTTGCTCAATCCCCTGGCCTTGCTTTTCGGTCTGGTGAGTTTGTCCATGCTGACCCTGCAGGGGGCATGTTTCCTGGCGCACCGCACCGAAGGTGACTTGCAGCGGCGGGTGATCCGGGTTGCCATGGTGGCCGGCTTCTGTCTGCTGGTTTTATTTTCGCTGGGCGGATTGGGTGTGGCACGGATCGACGGTTATCGCATCGTATCGATCGGTGATATCGGTGGCACGCTCAATCCCCTGATGAAGGAAGTGCTGCGTCAGCCCGGGGCATGGTTTGCCAATTATGCGCGCCAGCCCCTGCTCTGGCTGGTCCCGGCGTTGGCCTATGGCGGAGGTCTGGGAGCCATCGTCGCCCTGCGCTGGCGAAAAACGCTGTCGGCGTTTGTCGCTTCCTCGCTGCTATGCTTTGCCGTGATCGCCACGGCAGGGATTGCTCTCTTTCCGTTCATCCTGCCGTCGTCGGAAATGCCCAAAGCCAGTCTGACGGCCTGGGATGCGACATCCAGCCATCTCACCTTGAACGTCATGTTCTGGGTGGTGGTGATTTTGACGCCGGTGGTCGTGGCCTATACCGGCTGGGCTTACCGTGTCATGTCCGGCAAGGTGACGCGCGATTTCATCACCGCCAACGACAAAACACTGTACTGAGGAAAGGAAAAACGATGTGGTACTTGGTCTGGATTGCAGGGCTCGGCCTGACCGTGGCAGCGGCCATTGCTTTTTCCTTGTGGCTGGAAAAGCAGGAAGGTGAGCGGAACTGACGGGCGCCGGGCAGCGCCACGCGGGAAGGGACAGATTATTTTTTTTTGGCGAATTTCTCGACCAGCCGGTTCAGCTTGGCTTCACGTTCGCGCTCCTGCTCCTGTAGCGCTTCGGCCTGGCGCTGTGCCTTGCGCCGTTCGGCTTCCTTGCGCGAGCGTTCGCGCAGGATGTCCTTGGCGTGCGTGCGGTGTTCGGTGCTGATTTCGGCGCCGGGGTTGCCGTCGAGGTCGAGGCGGTGCGTGGCGTGTTCGATGGTCTTCAGATAGCGCAGCGATTTGGTGTGCATGCCCAGCGCGATGCGCAGCGCTTTGCGGTCGATTTCCGGCTGGCGTGCCAGAAGCTGTTTGTCGATGCCGATCGAAAGCGGCGCGTAGTCGCGGAAGACCGCATAGGTCTCCTGCAGTTTCTTGAGCAGGAGACGGGCGTTTTGCGCCGGGCTGGAGACGGTGTCGGGCGTGTTCATATCGGGGCGAAGAGAAAAAAGCTCGTTTTCCGGACAATTAAGGGAGCAAAGCTTACCACGCGGCTCGCTTTTCGTGCGTGTCGGCACGGCGTAAAAAGTGCGGCGTGAATGGACGGCTTTTCCTCCGTGCCGTAGGGCGTGTTCCTTATCTTTCGATATAAGCAAGCCTATTCAACGTGTTACAGTTGTGCTGTAGTGGCGTGCGCGGCCACGTCCGTTCGGGACATGAAGTGTCGCATGATCAACGGGAGGGGAGTGCCATGAAGGATGAAAGAGAGTCTGCCCCGGTCGAGGAAACAACAGCCGGCGGCCGTCGGCTGCCGGTACTGTTGCCGGTTCTTGTGCCCATCGTGTTGTCGGTGCTGATCGGCATGTTGCTGGTGATCGTTGCCCTGGGGGCGGTCTTTCACGGACAACAGAAAAATGTATGGCAACGCGAAGCGATGGCGGCAAGAGATGAATTGAAAGAAAAAAACCTTGCCCTCGATGAGATGCGCGCGCAGATCGAAGCGCTTTCGCGCCAGGTCGATCTCCTTAAGGAATATTCGATTGCGCGCTCCGGAGTGATGCAGGCGAAACGTGCCCGGGAACAGAGCGCCCCGTTACCGGCGGGCGCTGCCGGACAGGCCGGCGCGACGTCGGGCAGCGGGAGAGCGGAGAAAATCGGCGGCGGTGCGGTGGAGCCGGCGAGAGAAGGGATGGAGGAGAAAACGCCAGCCA
>CAYTWY010000073.1:3351-9537 GCA_964440925.1 uncultured Propionivibrio sp.
CCCTCGCGCTGAATGCCGCAGCGGTTTAACGCCGGCCCGGGGCGGCTTCGTCGAGCAGGCTGCGGAAGGCCGCAAAGCGGCGCGGGTCGAGGTCGCCGCGCTGCAGTGCGGCCTGCAGCGCGCATTCGGGTTCGCGGTCGTGGCGGCAGTCGCGGAAACGGCATTGTCCGAGCCAGGGCCTGATTTCGGGGAAACCGTGTTCGATTTCCGCGACGGACAGGTGATGCAGGCCGAACTCCTGCAGTCCGGGAGAGTCGATCAATGCCGAATCGGCGTCGAGCCGGTAGAGCGTGGCATGTGTCGTGGTGTGTTTGCCCGAGTCCAGCGCGGTGGAAATTTCGCGTGTGCTGGCGCGCGCTTCCGGAATCAGGGCGTTGGTGAGGGTCGATTTGCCCATGCCCGATTGGCCCACCAGCACGCTGGTGTGTCCGGTCAGGTACGGGCGCAACGCTTCGACGTCGGCTTGTGCGCAAAGACGGACGACCGGATAACCGAGTTTTTCGAATACAGCCGTTGCTTTCAGCGCGTCGGGCAGGCGTTCGCTGAGGTCGCATTTATTGAGCACGATCAAGGCCCGGATGTCCTGGTTTTCAGCAGCAACCAGGCCGCGCGTGACCAGTTCATCGGAGAACGAGGGTTCGCAGGCGACGACGATGACGATCTGGTCGACGTTGGCGGCAATCAGCTTTTGCCGGAAAGCGTTCGAGCGGTAGAGCAGGGTGTGGCGCGGGGCGACGGCGTCGATGACCCCCTGTCCTTCGCCGGCACCCTGTATGGAGACCCGGTCACCGCAGGCGACTTCGCTTTTCTTGCCGCGCGGAAAGCACGACAGTATCGTGCCGTCGTCCAGGGCAACGCGGTATTGTCTGCCGTGCGCGGCAATGATGATGCCCTGGCGTTTCAATTTTTTGCGGCGATGCGCGCAATGCGTAACGCGGCCGGGGGATGTGAGTCGTAGAACAGCGAATGCAGCGGATCGGGCGTCAAGGTCGCGGCATTGTCCTCGTACAGTTTGACCAGTGCGTTGATCAGGTCGTCGGCTGAGGCGTGCGCGACGGCGTAGCGGTCGGCCTCGAATTCGTGGCGACGCGAGAGCAGGCTCATTAGCGGGGTGAGGAAGAATGTGAATACCGGACTGACGAGGGCGAACAGGATGAGTGCCAGCGCGGTGTTCTTTGTCTCGACGCCAAGGCCGGTGAAGAAGGCGTCGGCGTTGATCAGTTGACCGAGCAGGGCAAGGAAGCCTAGCGACAGGGCAAAAAGCAGGGCAATGCGCCAGCATACGTGGTGCTGCTTGAAATGTCCCAGCTCATGCGCCAGAACGGCTTCCAGCTCGCTTGCCGACAGGCGTTTGAGCAGAGTGTCGAAAAAAACGATGCGCTTGTTCTTGCCAAAGCCGGAGAAATAGGCGTTGCCGTGACTGGAGCGCTTTGATCCGTCCATGACGAACAGTCCCGAGCTGGCGAAACCGCAACGCGCCAGCAGCGCTTCGATGCGTTGTTTGAGCGCGGCATCGTCAAGCGGCGAGAATTTGTTGAACAGTGGTGCGATCCAGGTTGGGTAGATAAAAAGCAGCAGCAGGTTGAATCCGCACCAGGTGAGCCAGACGTACAGCCACCAGGATTTTCCCATCTGTGCCATCAGCCACAGTACGGCGAGCAGCAGCGGTGTGCCGATGCACACGGCGAGCAGGGCTTCTTTGAGCAGGTCGATGAGAAACAGTTTCGGCGTCATGCGGTTGAAGCCGAATTTTTCCTCGATGACGAATTGCCGGTAGAACGCGAGTGGTAGATCGACGAGGGCGGAGATGAGCATGACGCTGAAAATCAGCGCCACGCCGTAGCCCAGTCCGTCAAGGCGGAGTGACCAGAATCCGTGCAGCCACTGCAGACCACCGCCGAGGGTCAGGCCGAGCAGGAGGCCGGTTTCCACGGCCAGTGTCAGGCGGCCGAAGTGGCTTCGGGTGATGCAATAGTCGGCCGCCTTCTGGTGTGCCGGGAGGGCGATGCGTTCGGCGAACTGTTCCGGGACACGTGGACGGTGCGCGTGCACATGGGCGATCTGACGTCTGATGAGCCACAGGCGCAGGATCAGCGACAGAGCAAGGGCGGAAAGAAAAGCGAGAGAGAAGATATTGATCATCGAGCTGTGACAGAATAGGGGCTTATCGGAAACCTGCCGGAAGTGGACGGATTATATGGCACAGGACGCAAATCATCTTATCTGGCTGGACATGGAAATGACCGGCCTCGATCCGGAACGCGAGCGCATCATCGAACTGGCGATGATTGTTACCGACAGCAACCTTGTCACGATCGCCGAATCGCCGGTGTGGGTGGTGCATCAATCGGCGGCCCAGCTTGAGGCGATGGACGCGTGGAACAAGAATACGCACGGCAAATCCGGGCTGATTGCCAGGGTTCAGGCATCGACGCTTGACGAAGCGGCCGTCGAGGCCGCGGCGCTGGCTTTTGTGCAGGCGCATGTGCCATCGCGCAGCAGCCCGATGTGCGGCAATTCGATCGGTCAGGACCGGCGCTTCATGGTGCGTTATATGCCGAAGCTGGAGGACTGGTTCCACTACCGCAACCTGGATGTCAGTACGCTCAAGGAACTGTGCAAACGCTGGAAGCCGGAGGTGGCCAAGGCCTTTGTCAAGAAATCCGATCACACGGCGCTGGTCGATATTCGCGAATCGATTGAAGAGCTCAAATACTACCGCGAGCATTTCATCCGCCTGTGATTTTCTCGCCCTTTATTGGCATTTCTGTTGTGTTCGATGCGTTTTCTGCCCGCTAAGTGGTGCCTCATCCTTCTGCTCGCCTGGTGTGGCGAGGTGCTGGCAGCGCCTGCCGATGAGGCGTCTTCCGCCCTGTGCGTGGCCGGTGCTGTGATCGACGGGCAAAGTGTCGATTGCGGTGGCCGGGTGTTGTCTTTGCAGGGGATGAACGGGGTTCGCGGCTGTGCCGGTGACCGTGAGGGTCAGCCGGCGCTCCTTTCGCTGAAAAATGGCGCGCTTGTGCGCAATCTGAGAGTCGCCGCCGGGGGCGGTGGTCACGGCATCACCTGTCTGGCGGGGGACTGTACGCTGGATGGCGTGGTGTGGGAGGAAGTCTGCGAACATGCGGCCGGACATGAGGCCGAGGGCGGCACATTCACCATTTTGAACAGTACGGCCTATCAGCTTCTCGATGCCGCGCCGGAACATGGGGGCAAGCCGGACAAGATTTTTCAGGTTAATGCCGGCAATGCGCATCTTGTCGTGCGCGATTTTACCGTGGTCATGATCGCCGGCGAAAGCGGAATGCGCAAGGCGGGAAAGATCGTGCGTAGTTGTGGCGACTGCTTGCGCAATCGGGGTGGGCGGGTGATCGAGGTGGATGGGCTGACGGTGCGCCATGTCGACCGGCAGGGACGCCGCCTGCCGGGGAGCGGACTCGGCAGCGTGGCCGGAATCAATGTTCGCTGGGATGCCTCGCTGCCGGAGGCGGATGCCATACCCGATCGGGTTGTCTTGCGCCGCCTGCGTCTTCAGGATTATCGCCCGGCGCAACCGGCGGTATGCGTGGCCTATGTCGGAAGTCGTATCCACGACGCCTCGCGCAAGCTCGGCGAGCGGTGGGCGACGGCATCGTGCGATGTGCGCCCGGAGGATATCGAAGCTTTCTGAATGTGGTGCCGCAAGAGCGGCTTGCAGGGGCTTCCGTGTTTTCCGAGAACTCCGGTAAACAGGGCGGACGCGCTTGTCGACGAATTTCGCGTGAGGGCCGGGCGCTAACGGTTTTCCGTGGGCTGCTGCGCTACGGAACCGGGATGCCGGGTCTGGGTTCCGTCGCCCGAGTCGATGGCGATTTCGCTAAGATCGGTGGCCGGCCGGCGGCTGTCGCGGCGAAACAGGTGTATCCGTTCACTGGAACGACGGTCGCCCGGACGCCCGCCTTCCCAGAGGTGTGTCCAGCCGGCCTTGCTCAGCGCCCGCGGATCGCGGATTGTGCCGATGGCCAGCAAGGCGTTGCAGCGTTTCCCGGCTTCGCTCTCCAGCGGCAGACTGCGAATGCCGGAAAAATAGTCGAGCGAGGCGAGAAGCGCATTGGGCAGGTTGGCATTGGCGATGCATGTCGTTTGTGCCGGAATGGCCCTGGCCAGGGCGGTGGACAGTGGACGGTAGCTTTTGCCGTAGTCGATCCAGGGCATCCAGAGCAGGGCAATGAGCAACCAGAAGAGAGTCAGTCCGGCCATCCAGTGCATGATGCCGCGCATCGGTGAGCGCGGGCTGGTGCAGATCAGCCAGAACCAGACCAAGGTGAGGCTCAGCGAGACGACGACCGCTGGCAGCCTGAACTGGCCGACAAAGCCTGGTTCGAGACGGACGATTTGTCGTGCCAGGCGTGCTGGCCAGGCGAAGACCATGGCGTACCAGACGATCCAGCTGATTGCAGCGAGGAAGGTGAAGGTCATCATGCCGAACCAGTCGAAGGCGTTGGCTGCACCGCGCCGCAGTGTAGCGACGCCGGGGACGGCGAGCAAAACCAGTGGCGGCAGAAGCAGCAGCGCCTGGGTGTTGCGTATTTCGAGGCCGATACCGAGAAGGAGCAAAAGCGCAAAAAAGGAAACCAGCGGCAGGGCGAGCGGACGGCTGCGCAGGGCGCGGCGTTTCGACCAGAGAGCCCACGCAGCGAGCGGTAGTGCCGGCCAGGCATACCAGAGCAGCAGGTTGAGATGGCGCAGGATGTTGGTGCCAGCCTGCACCGACTGCTTCCACGGAGCCAATTCGGCTGACAGGAAGTTGCCGAGAAAATCGGGCGCCAGAAAATGCAGTGGCAACAGCCAAGCCGAGCACAGCGCTATGGCCAGCACGAGAGCAAGACCCAGGTGGTACGCGTCGCGGAGGCGGTTTTCAGATTGCCACAGGGCACATAGGGTGATCGGTAGCAGGGTGAATACCGGCAGCAGGCCATTGGCCAGGAAGCAGGCGGCGGTTGCCGCAGCGAAAATCATGGCGGCGAAACGCGGTCGGCGGGGCAACAGGGTCAGTGCCCAGTAGGCGGCGGTGTGTGCGCTCAGTGCCGCTAGCATCGGCTGGGCCTCGTGGGCATGGAACAGGAAACCGATACTGCCGGCGAGGACCAGCGGTGCGGCGGCGGAAAATTCCTTGCCATGCAGTTCGCGTGCGGCGAGCAGGATGAACTCGAGCGCGAGCAGTGTGCATAGGCCGCTGGCCAGCCGGGCGGCGTCGTGCGCCGGCAACAGCCAGGAAAAAAGTTTGATGCATCCGGCGGCAAGCCAGTAGTAGAGCGGAGCGTCGGCATAGACCTGGCCGGCCAGCTGCGGCACCAGCCAATGGTGATGGGTCGCCATGTCGAAAGCGATGCCGATGGAAATGGCGTCGTCGTGTTTCCACGGGTCGTGGCCGATCAGCCCGGTGAAGATGTAGAGCGACAGGAGAACGAGCAATGCCCAGCCGCTCGGTGGCAGGGAAATTCCCCTGCAGCGTGGGCGTTCGGAAAGGATGGGCATGTTTTCGTGTGCCTCGTTGTTCTTTTCTGGCGATTCAAACAAAAAAGGCAGCCCAGCGGCTGCCTTTTTGCTGAGTCCGCATGAACTCGTGATCCGGATCAGGCGGTCTTGGTCTTGGCGCCGTATTTGCGGTTGAACTTCTCGACGCGACCGGCGGTGTCGATGATTTTCTGCTTGCCGGTGTAGAACGGGTGGCACGCCGAACAGACTTCGATGTGCAGCGCCTTTTTCATGGTCGATTGGGTTTTGAACACGTTGCCGCAAGAGCAGGTGACTTCGATTTCTTGGTAATCGGGATGGATATCGGATTTCATCGGTGGAAATTCCTGTAAGTCAAATCTAGCCGGTTCGAGGCATGCTGTGCTTCGGCGACCGACTCCGTAAAACGCGCAATTATCCTTGATTGTTCGGTAATTTGCAATCAGGGCTTGTGAGGAGTCGTTTCTCAACCACGGAGAGCACGGAGAAATTCTGGAAAACCGGCTTGGCCACGGTGGGCTCAGCGGAAACGGCGAAAGTCGAATTTGGTATTTCCGGGTTTTCTCTGTGTCTCTGTGGTGAAAAATCGTGCTTAACGGCGCATTGAATCGAAGAACTCGCCGTTGTTCTTGGTGGCCTTGATCTTGTCGAGCAGGAATTCCATCGCTTCGAGATCGTCCATGTTGTAGA
>CAYTWY010000074.1:0-9369 GCA_964440925.1 uncultured Propionivibrio sp.
GGCGCAGACCCCGGAGCCGGAAGCCGCTCCGGCCGCCGCCCTGACCGGCAACATCAGTCTGGTGTCCAGCTACCGCTTCCGTGGCATTGATCAGACGTTTGGCAAACCGGCACTGCAAGGCGGCTTCGATTATGCGCATGCCAGCGGCTTCTATCTCGGCAACTGGAACTCGAATGTGAGTTCGGGCGCCGGCTTCCCCGATGGCCATCTGGAAATGGATTTCTACGGCGGTTACAAGACCAGCTTCGGCGACTTCGGCCTCGACGTCGGCGCCATCGCGGTGTACTACCCCGGTTCCGAAGGCCGTGCTCTGGGTACCAAAGCCGCTTCCGGCGCAGTGACCAACAAGGAAATCTACATCGGCGGCTCGTGGAAATTCCTCTCGCTCAAGTATTCGTACAACCTCGACGACTACTTCTCGCTGCGCGGCAACGGCAGCAACGACGGCAAGAGCACCAAGGGCACGAATTACCTGGAATTGAACGCCAACTATGACCTGGGCAACGGCTGGGGCATCAACGGCCATCTCGGCACCCTCGACCTGAAAAACGTTCACAACGGCGACTACAGTGACTGGAAAATCGGCGTCACCAAGGATCTTGCCGGCTGGGTCATCGGCGCCGCGCTCGTGGGAACTAACGCCAAGGGGAGCTGCCCGAAGGGTGAGTTCTACTGCTTCACCAATGCCAACTCGGACGATGCCGGCGTACTCGATCTGGGCAGCAAGCGCAAGGACGCTGGGCGCAGCATCGCCGTACTTTCCCTCAACCGGAGCTTCTAACCCGCAACCTAACCCCGGGGGAGTCCAACTCCCTCAGAAAAGGAGTCCAGCATGAAAATGGTTACTGCAATCATCAAGCCCTTCAAGCTTGACGAAGTGCGCGAAGCCCTGTCCGCCGTCGGCGTGCAGGGGATCACCGTCACCGAGGTCAAGGGCTTCGGCCGCCAGAAGGGGCACACCGAACTCTACCGCGGCGCCGAATACGTGGTCGATTTCCTGCCCAAGGTGAAGCTCGAAGCGGCGATTCAGGATGCGCTTCTCGATCCGGTCATCGAGGCCATCGAAAAGGCCGCCGGCACCGGCAAGATCGGTGACGGCAAGATTTTTGTCTTCGACGTTGAACAAGTCATCCGCATCCGCACCGGCGAAACCGGTGAGGACGCCATTTAAGGAGCCTAGCATGAGACATTTCCTTGCCCTACTTGCCCTGCTCGGCGTCGTGGCGATCAGCGCCCCGGCCTGGGCACAAGAGCCCGCGGCAGTGGCCACAAGCGCTGTCGCTGCGGTCGCCACCGCCCCTGCCGCCGCGCCGGCAGCCATTGCCAACAAGGGCGACAACACCTGGGTGATGGTCAGTGCCGCCCTGGTCATCCTGATGTCGATTCCCGGTCTGGCTCTGTTCTACGGCGGTCTGGTACGCTCGAAGAACATGCTGTCGGTGCTGATGCAGGTCTTCGTGACGTTCTCGCTGATCAGCGTACTGTGGGTGATTTACGGTTATTCCGCCGCCTTCACCGAGGGCAGCAGCCTGATCGGGACGCTCGACAAGCTGTTTCTGAAAGGCATCACGGTTGATTCGGTAGCCGCCACCTTCAGCAAGGGCGTAGTGATTTCCGAGTACGCCTACGTGATCTTCCAGGGCGCTTTTGCCGCCATTACCTGCGGCCTGATTGTCGGTGCCTTTGCCGAACGGGCGAAGTTCTCCGCCATCCTGGTCTTCATGGTGCTGTGGTTCACCTTCTCCTATCTGCCGATGGCCCACATGGTCTGGTACTGGGCGGGTCCGGATGCCTACGTTGATGCCGCTGCTGGCGAGCTGGCCGGCAAGACCGCAGGTTTCCTGTTCCAGAAAGGTGCGCTGGATTTCGCCGGCGGTACCGTGGTGCATATCAACGCGGCTGTTGCCGGCCTGATCGGTGCCTTCCTGATCGGCAAGCGCATCGGCTACGGGCGCGAATCGATGGCCCCACACAGCCTGACCTTCACCATGATCGGCGCCTCGCTGCTGTGGTTCGGCTGGTTCGGTTTCAACGCCGGTTCGGCTCTCGAAGCTTCGGGCGGTGCGGCGCTGGCCATGGTCAACACCTGGGTAGCGACGGCCTGCGCGGCCATGGCCTGGATGCTGGCGGAATGGCTGATCAAGAGCAGGCCGTCGATGCTCGGTGCGGCTTCCGGTGCGGTTGCCGGTCTGGTGGCCATTACCCCGGCGGCAGGCTTCGTCGGTATCATTGGCGCCATTGCCATCGGTCTGCTCGCCGGTCTCGTCTGCCTGTGGGGCGTCAATGGCCTGAAGCGTCTGCTCGGTGCCGACGACTCGCTCGACGTCTTCGGTGTGCATGGCGTCGGCGGCATCCTCGGCTCCATCCTGACCGGCGTGTTCTGCGCGCCCTCGCTCGGCGGCACAGGCGTCTATGACTATGTCGCCAACGCCGTTGGTACCTACAACATGGGCGCACAGGTCATCAGCCAGCTGTGGGGCGTCGGCACCGTCGTCGTCTGGTCCGGTGTGGTTTCACTCATCGCCTACAAACTGGTCGATATCACCATCGGTCTGCGCGTGCCGGAAGAAGAGGAACGCGAAGGTCTGGATATCACCGCGCACGGCGAATCGGCCTACCACCACTGATTCTCTCTGGAAGCCCCCCCTTGCAGGGCGCCCTCGCGGCGCCCTTTTTTCATTCCGGTGCCGGCGCTTTCTGGCACACGCCACGCTTAATCGAAGAACGTCCGCGCGGCTTCGAAGCGCTGCGCATAGTATCCGGCACGCAGCGAATCGATGCGCACCCGTCCGGCGTTTGACGGCGCATGCACGAAGCGGTCATCCCCGATATACAGCCCGACATGCGAGAAGGCTCTGTTGCGGGTATTGAAGAAGACAAGATCGCCCGGACGCAACCTGTCGCGCCCCACCGCCCGCCCGCGGCGGGACAGTTCGGCGGCGCTGCCGGCGAGCTGTATGCCGCCGGCCTGGCGATAAATGTAGGACACCATGCCGCTGCAATCGAGACCGGCTTCCGGATTCTTGCCGCCGAAGCGGTAACCGGTATCGATCAGGCCGAGCGCAAAAAGAACAACTTCGACGCCCTTCGTTGCCACCTCTGGACGTTCTGTCGATCCCGGCCTCTCGTCGTATACCGCAAGGCGCGGCGCATCGGCGCAGGACAACAGGAATAACAGCACGAGCGCCAGACACGGCCAACGCCGGCTTGCGCTACCGCTCACCCCGAACAAACCCGGTTACGGCCGCTTTGCTTGGCCAGATACAAAGCCTGATCGGCAGCGGCGAGGATCTGCTGCGGCGAAGAATTGCGCTCCGGCACCCGCGCCACCGCGCCGATGCTCACCGTCACGCAATCGGCCACCGTCGAGGCGGCATGTGCGAGATGCAGCGCCCGTACCGCCTGGCAAATATCCTCGCCCAGCTTGCATGCCCCCGGCAATTCGGTATGCGGCAGCAGCACGACGAATTCTTCGCCACCATAGCGCGCAAACAGGTCGGTGGCGCGTACTGTCTGGCACGCTGCGGCTCTGGCCACCGCTTTCAGGCAGTCGTCGCCGGCCAGATGGCCGTAACGGTCGTTGTAATTCTTGAAAAAATCGACGTCGAGCATCAACAGGCCAAGCGGCAGGGCTTCGCGCATGGCGCGCTGCCACTCCTCCTGCAGACGCACATCGAAACAGTGCCGGTTGGCTACGCCGAGCAGCCCGTCGGTCTGCGAAAAGATTTCCAGCTTGCGGTTCATCTCGGCGAGCGCCGCGTTGGCCAGCTTCAATTCGTCGGTGCGGGCTTCCACGCGCGCCTCGAGAAAGCGGTTGGCGGCCAGCAGTTCCTGGCTCAGGCGCGAGACCACGCCATAGGCGTTGCGCAGCGCCTTGATCATGACCTCGGCGCCATGATCGCCGCCGCGCTGCGCTTCCTGCGCGAAGGCCTGCTCGGCCGAATGGCCGGACCGGATCGCCACCAGTTGACGCGCCATCGACTGGTCGACACCAAGGATATGCAGCCCGATCCAGGACGTGAGGAAACTGAGAAAAACCTCGGCCGGGTTATGAAACGCCGTGCGGGCGCTCCACAGCGCACGCACCTGCTCGGCGAAGTCGTCGTGCAGCTTGAGGTGCAGCGCGAAATGGCGCGGATCGATCCCCGCACGCCGCATGAGTGCTTCTTCGATGGAAAAATGATGCCGGGCGTAATCGAGCAATTGCGTGAAGACCGCCTTGAGCGCAGCCTCGTCTTCACCCACAGGCTCCGTCAGCGCGTCGCCCAGATCGTTGAACAGCGATACCAGACCATGGTGCTGATCATCGACACTGTCGATTCCGGTAATGAATTCCTCGCTCCAGACAAAAGTTTGCATGCTGCCCTGCTCCCGCTTCGCACACCTGTCAACGCATGATATTGAAACAGTCCATCAGGTGTTGCAAGCGAAAAGACACTTCCTTCATCCGCAACGAACGTTCGCTCGCCTCGTCAATACCCCCGGGGAAAGGACACTCCTGCTGCGTGGCAGGAAAATTTTTCTTCATGCGGCAACGGGCCTTCCTCTTTGCGGCCCGCTCTCCGGATTAAAACACTCACAGCAACACGATGTCGTATTGTTCCTGGGTATAGCTCGGCTCTGCCTTGAGCGAGATGGGTTTGCCGATGAAGTCGGAGAGCATGGCCAGCCCCTGTGATTCTTCGTCAAGGAACACGTCAATCACCGAGACGCTGCCCAGCACCCGGAATTCCCTGGCATTGAACTGGCGCGCCTCGCGCAGCAGTTCGCGCAGGATTTCGTAACAGACGGTGCGTGCGGTCTTCACCTCGCCACGGCCGCCGCAGGTCGGACATTCTTCGCACAGCACATGGGCCAGCGACTCGCGCGTGCGCTTGCGCGTCATTTCGACCAGCCCGAGCGCGGTAAAGCCATTGACCGTCAATCGGGTGTGGTCTCTGGATAGCGCCTTGTTGAACTCGGCCAGTACTGCGGCCTTGTGCTCCTCGCTGTCCATGTCGATGAAGTCGGTGATGATGATGCCGCCCAGATTGCGCAGACGCAGTTGCCGGGCGATGGTCTGCGCCGCCTCCAGATTGGTCTTGAACACCGTGTCGTCGAAGTTGCGCAAGCCGACGAAACCACCGGTATTGACGTCGATAGTGGTCATTGCCTCGGTCTGGTCGATGATCAGGTAGCCCCCCGATTTGAGGTCCACTCGCCGTGCCAGTGCCTTGAGAATCTCGCCCTCAACGCCGTAGAGGTCGAACAGCGGGCGTTCGCCGAGATAGTGACTGAGCAGCGGCGCCACGGCGGGCGTGTATTCGGCGGCAAAGGCGCTCAGTTTCTGGAAGTTCTCGCGCGAGTCGATGATGATGCGCTTGGTTTCCGGATTGACGAAATCACGCAGCACGCGCAAGCCGAGCGACAGTTCCTGATACAGGATGCCGGGCGGGGCGACGGTTTTCGCCTGCGCCTCGATGTCGTGCCAGATCTTGCGCAGATAGACAATGTCATTGGTCAGATCTTCTTCTTCGGCGTTCTCGGCCATAGTGCGCACGATGAAACCACCCGGCTCGTCTTCCGGCACCAGACGCATGATCTTCTGACGCAGCGCTTCGCGCTCAATCTCGTTCTCGATGCGCTGCGAAATGCCGATGTGCTTTTCCTGCGGCAGATAGACCAGCAGCCGCCCGGCCACCGAGATCTGCGTCGACAGGCGGGCCCCCTTGCTGCCGATCGGGTCCTTGATAACCTGCACGACGACGCTTTGCCCCTCGAATAACAGCCGTTCGATCGGACGCGCGCCCTCCCCGTTCTGGCGCGGCGCGAAAATATCGGCCACATGCAAAAAGGCCGTGCGCTCAAGGCCGACATCGACGAAGGCGGATTGCATGCCGGGCAGAATGCGCACCACCTTGCCGATGTAGATGTTGCCGACCAGACCGCAACTGGCCGTGCGCTCGATGTGCAGTTCCTGCACCACGCCCTGATACATGACAGCGACGCGCGTTTCCTGTGGCGTGAAATTGATCAGGATGTCTTCGGGGAAATTTTCCGGCATGGGCACACAAAAATCCGACAAGTGAAATACGGTTAGAATTACAGCATTCGACGCATTCTACCTTGCTCTCTGCCCATTCCTCCATGTCTTCGGCCACCCCTCCGATCTCTCCCCAACTGCTGGCTCCGGCCGGTTCGCTGGCCATGATGCGCACCGCCTTCGCCTTCGGTGCGGATGCGGTCTATGCCGGGCAGCCGCGCTATAGCTTGCGCGTGCGCAACAACGAGTTCGGCAACCTGCAAACACTGGGCAGTGCGATTGCCGAGGCGCATGCGGCGGACAAGCCGTTCTACGTAGTCAGCAATGTCCTGCCGCATAACCCGAAAGTGCGCACCTACCTGGCCGACATGGCCGCCGTCGTTGCGCTTAAACCGGACGCGCTGATCATGGCCGATCCCGGCCTGATCGACCTGGTCCGCGAGCGCTGGCCGGAAATGCCGGTACATCTCTCGGTGCAGGCCAATACCGTGAATTTTGCGGCCGTGCGCTTCTGGCAGAAACTCGGCGTCGCACGCATCATCCTCTCGCGTGAACTGTCGCTCGACGAAGTCGCCGAAATTCGTCAGGAATGCCCGGACATCGAACTGGAAGTCTTCATCCACGGCGCGCTGTGCGTGGCCTACTCCGGGCGTTGCCTGCTCTCCGGCTATTTCAACCGGCGCGATTCGAATCAGGGCACCTGCACCAACTCCTGCCGCTGGGACTACAAGCTCAAGGCCGGAGCAGAAGATGCCGCCGGTGATGTGCATCCGGCCTCCCGTGTCTGGTTGCTTGAGGAGAAAGAGCGCCCCGGCGAACTGATGCCCATCGAGGAAGACGAGCACGGTACCTACATCATGAACTCGAAGGACCTGCGCGCCATCGAGCATGTGCAGCGGCTCGTCGACATCGGCATCAACTCGCTGAAGATCGAAGGCCGTACCAAATCGCCTTACTACGTGGCGCGTAGCACGCAGGCCTATCGCCAGGCCATCGACGACGCGCTGGCCGGACGTGCCTTCGATCCGGCCTTGCTCGGGCAACTGGAAGGCCTGGCCAACCGCGGCTATACCGACGGTTTCTACCAGCGCCATCACGAACACGAAATGCAGAACTACCTGCGCGGTCACTCCGAATCGGGACGCAGCCTGTATGTCGGCGATGTGCTCGGCTGGGATGCGCAGCGCGGCCTCGCCGAAGTGGATGTGAAGAACCGTTTCGCCGTCGGCGACCGGATCGAGATCGTGCACCCGGCGGGCAACGTTGAACTGGCGCTGGAGCGCATGGAAAACGCCGATGGTCAGCCGCTCACGGTTGCGCCGGGTAACGGCCACCGCGTCTGGATTCCCCTGCCGAAAGACCTGTCGGGCGCCCTGCTGGCGCGTTTCGTTTAACGCCGCAACGCGCCATGCCGCATCTGTTTGCCGACATTTCCGCGCACGGGTTGGGCCATCTGGCGCAGTCCGCACCGGTACTCAACGCCTTGGGACAGCGGATGCCGGATCTACGTCTGACGGTATGCAGCGGCCTGCCGCTGGAAACATTACGCCAACGCCTGCGCCTCCCTTTCGTGCACCTCGCGCAAAGCAGCGATATCGGTTTCCTCATGCACGATGCACTGCGTATCGACCGCCCCGCTTCGGCGGCGGCCTACCGTCGCCTGCACGCCGACTGGGCAGGAAGAGTCCGCACGGAAGCAGCGCATCTGGCCGCCATTGCTCCCGACCTGGTCCTCACCGATGTCGCCTACCTCCCCCTGGCCGCCGCCAGACAGGCAGGCATCCCGTCCATAGCGATGTGTTCGCTGAACTGGGCGGGACTCTTCCACCACGTCTTCGCTGGCGAAGCCTGGGCTGAGCCGATTTACCACCAGATACTGGCAGCCTACCGCAGTACTGAATGTTTCCTGCGCCTGACTCCGGCCATGCCCATGCCGGAACTCGACAATGCCCGCAGCATGGCGACGGTAGTCGCATCCGGCCACAACCAGCGCGCCGAAATCAATGCCCGGCTGCACCGGCCGGCAGAAGAAAAATTGCTGCTCGCCGCCTTTGGCGGCTTCGACCCGCAACAGATGTCCGCGCTGTGTCCGCTAACGCCCGGCGTGCATTGGCTCGTCCCCGCCAACTGGCCGCACCATCGCACCGATCTGTCGCCGCTCGACGCGCTCGACCTCCCTTTTGCCGATGTACTGTGCAGCGTCGATGCCATCCTCACCAAACCCGGCTATGGCACTTTCACCGAAGCGGCATGCAACGGCACCGCAGTACTGTATCTGCGCCGCGACGACTGGCCGGAACAGGAGTGCCTGATCGAATGGCTGCAGCAATATGCGCGCTGCATCGAGATCGAGCCGCACGAATTCTCCGGCAATGCCCTATGCGTAGCGCTGCAGACCCTCTGGCAACAGGAGGCAAAGCCGGCACCACCGTTGCACGGCGCCGGTGAAATTGCCGAATTATTGCAACGGCGTCTACTTGCCAGCTGAACCAAAACCGCCAAGGCCATGCCTTGCTCAGCCCTTCGGGGTGTTTTGTCGCAACCAGCGCTCGGCTTCCACCAGCTGCATTTCGTTGAAGACCTGCAGCCCCGCCTGGTGCAGCAAGGCGGCGGTGACGCCCGCACCGGAGACGCGTCTGGCAGAGAAATTACCGTCGTGGATCAGGCGGGAGCCGCAGGAGGGGCTGCCTTCCTTGAGAATGGCGATCCGGATGCCCCAGTGTTGTGTGCAACGTAGCGCCTGCTGTGCGCCCCGGATGAAGGGCGCGCTCAGGTCACGTCCGCTGGCGTCGAGTACCTGCGCTTCACCGGCAAGCACGCGCAGGCCACCGGCTCCGCCGGAAATCTCGGCCGGTGGGCGCGGCACGGGCAGACCGGCGGCCATTTCCGGACACAGCGAGATGACCCGGCCTTCGGCGATCCAGCGGTGCAGGATGGCGTCGTCGCAGCGGCAGGAGAGGCCGTTGTAGCGCACCGCTTCGCCGAGCAGGCAGGCACTGACGAGAATCCGTTCCGAGTGGGGAGTCGGAAGTAGCGGAGTTGGCTGCGAATCGTCCATGTCGGTGCAAACGCAGGCGCTAGTGGTCTGCTTCGTAAATGGCGGGACGGATGAAAACGCCGGATTTGCGCCGTTGGCTAGGCGCGAACCGGAGCGATAGCCAGCTATCGCGAGGATGAGCAACAACGCCAGCGGCGCAAAGACAAGTTTTCATGTTTCGTTATTTGCGAAGCAGACCACTAGAAGCGGTATCCGAAGCGCCGGAGAATCTCGGCGGTTTCGTAGAGCGGCAGCCCCATGACGCCGGTGTAGCTGCCGCTCAGTTGTTCGACAAACACCCCGGCGTGGC
>CAYTWY010000075.1:0-9301 GCA_964440925.1 uncultured Propionivibrio sp.
CCGAAGCATCGGAATTCGCTACAAGATTTCCCAAATTACCAAAGGTCACCGTCGTCGCGCCATTCGGCTGAACTGTCCGTGTCACGCCCACCGAGCCCTCGGCCGCCGGACGGGACTCGATCGCTGCGGCCGGATTGACCACCCCGACCGACCACGACGAATCCTCGTTCAGAACGAAAGCCACACTGGTATTCCTTGCTACGGCTTCGCCCCGGGCCTTTTGCAGCCCATTCACAATCGACTCCGCAGTCGTTCGGATTTTGACGTTGGCCATCCAGGTTCTGAAACTGGGCAAGGCAACCCCCATCAGAATCGCCAGAATCGTAATCGCGATCATCAACTCGATCAGAGAGAACCCCCTCTGTCGCATGGCCCGGCTCATCAACACCCTCCTCCTTTTTTCGTCACCCAGCACAGCGCGCTATTGCCCCACGGCGTATTCGACGCCTTGGTATTGGTTTGATTAATCGAATAGGAATACGTGGAAAGGTTGCCTTTCCCCGTCGCTGTAATCGTATAAGCCGTCGCGGTCAGCGGATCACAGGCAAAGGTAAAAAACGTCGTCGCCGCAGGACATGGCCCACCAACATAACTGCGGTTATCCTGAAAATACTGTTCCATCTTCACGCGCCCATCGGACAACCCGGAAGTCGCCTCGGAAATCTTCCCGCGCGTCACATAGTCGTTATAGGCAGGCAATGCAACGGCGGAGAGTATTCCGATAACGGCAACCACAATCATCAATTCAATCAGGGTAAACCCTTTCACGGACGGAATTATTTTCATTCTCTTTCTGGAAAACATGGGCTTCTCCTTTTCTTTTTCACTGCAAACCATATTAGCCAAAGCGATCCCCCATGCCTACACCATGCCGATCAATGGTCGATCATTGACGACAAAAGGGAATTCCGGACGCTTTAACATTGAATTGCCATCGGGGGAGCCTGACAGTATAATTCCGGCCTCGTTGCCGCTGTAGCTCAGTTGGTAGAGCAGCGCATTCGTAATGCGAAGGTCGCCAGTTCGATTCCGGCCAGCGGCACCAAAAAAAAGCACTTAGCCTCGGCCACAAGCCGGGGCTTTTTGCCATCTGGCGCGGGAAGCCTCTCCGGCTTAATCGCGCCGCGCCAGTTTGGACTTGGCCAGGGGCGGATTTTTCGCGAAATACTTGCGGATGCCAGACATGATCGCTTCGGCCATCTTGTCCTGATACGCCTCGTCGTTCAGGCGCCGCTCTTCTTCGGGGTTGGAAATGAACGCCGTCTCGATGAGGATGGATGGAATATCCGGTGCCTTGAGCACGGCAAAACCGGCCTGTTCGACGTTTTCCTTGTGCAGGCGGTTGATGCCGCCAATCTCGTTCAGCACGGCGCGCCCGAGCTTGAGGCTGTCGCTGATCGTCGCCGTCTGCGACAGATCGAGCAGCGTACGCGCCAGTACCGGATCCTTGACGTCGAGATTGACGCCACCGATCAGGTCGGCGGCATTTTCCTTCTGCGCCAGATAACGCGCCGCGGTACTTGACGCGCCACGCTCCGACAGCGCGAAGACCGACGAGCCGTTGGCATCCGGTCGGGTAAAGGCATCGGCATGGATCGAAACGAACAGATCGGACTGGATGCGCCGCGCCTTCTGCACGCGCATGTGCAGGGGAACGAAAAAGTCGGTATCGCGCGTCAGCACGGCGCGCATGTTCGGTTCGGCATCGATCTTGGCCTTCAGCCGCTTGGCCACGGCCAGCGTGACATGCTTCTCGTAACTGCCGCCGCGCCCGACGGCACCGGGGTCTTCGCCGCCATGGCCAGGGTCGAGAGTGATCGTCACCAGGCGATCGACCACCGGTTTTCCCTGGCGCGGCCGTTCGATCCTGGCGACTTCGGCAATTTCCGCCTTCTTCTCGCTTGCCGCACCAAGAGTCGCCGCATCATTCTTCTGGATCAGCTGCAGCAACGGATCGGGCGCTTCGAGCGGATAGACGTCGAGAACCAGGCGATAGCCGTATTCGCCGACCGGCGGCAGGACAAACACCTGCGGCTTGACCTCGTTCTTCAGTTCCATGACCAGCCGCACCACGCCCGGCTTGAAGCGCCCGGCGCGCAGCAGCTTGATGTTCGGGTCATCGGGCGCGACCTTGTTGGCCATCCCTTCCAGCACGCCGTTGAACTCGACGCCTTCAAGGTCGACCACCAGGCGATCCGGATTCTTGATCGTGAAATGCGAATACTTGAGCGGCGCGCTGTGTTCGATGGCCACGCGCGTGTAGTCGGCCGCCGGCCAGACGCGCACCGCCAGAATGCCGGGGGTGCGTACCGCCGCGCGCGTCAGCGGGCTCACCCACAGCAGCAGGGAGGCTCCGGCCAGATTGATCAGCGCTTGTCGGCGACCGTGATGCGGGACTGGAGGGCGCTCAGACATTGCCGTCCGGCCTCGCTCCGGGCCAGGCAGTCGACAATCCGCCCGGAGTCTGGGGATTCGGGCGAACGGCCGGCAAAACGGAAGACGAGCGACAGATCGGCCGGCGGAACATGACCTGCCGCCTTCTCGGGCCATTCGACCAGACAGACGGCATCGTTGCGGAAATACTCGTCCAGGCCGGCATCATTAAATTCTTCAGGGTCACTGAAACGATAAAAATCAAAGTGATACAAGTATAAACTCGAAACGACGTAAACTTCAACCAGAGAATAGGTCGGACTCTTCACCGCCCCGGCATAGCCAAGGGCGCGCAACAGGGCACGCACCAGCGTGGTTTTTCCGGCACCCAGATCACCGTCGAGCCAGAGCACCAGACCGGGACGCAAAAGCTGCGCCAATTGCCCCCCCAGGGCAACGGTCGCCGCCTCGTCCGGCAAATTCAGGGAAAGCTGCGGGACAACGCCCGCTTCGATGGGATTATCATGCGCGCTATGCACGAAAAAGACTCCGCAAGCAGGGCCGCGTCGACTTCCGAAAAGCGGGTCGACTGGGCTGCCCTGGTCAATCGTCTAAAATATCTGGGGCAAGGCCTTGGCCTGTCCGCCCTGGGCATTGCCCGCCCCGAACTCTCCGCCGCCGGCTCCCGCCTGCACGCCTGGCTGGCGCAGAGCCGGCACGGGGAAATGGATTATATGTCCAAACACGCCAGCCTGCGCAGCCGCCCGGATTTGCTGCTGCCGGGAACCTTGTCGGTCATTTCCGCGCATCTGCCCTACTGGCCGCAAGACACGGAATGTCAGCAGGCGCTCACCGACGCGCAAATCGGCTACGTTTCGCGTTACGCGCGCGGGCGCGATTATCACAAGACGCTGCGGCGACGGCTGCAGAAACTGGCCGAAGCCCTCCACGCCGAACTCACCGCACGCGGACTGGGCGAAGACTTCCGCTACCGCGTCTTTTCCGATTCGGCGCCAGTCATGGAATGCGAACTGGCGTGCCAAGCCGGCATCGGCTGGCGCGGAAAAAACACTCTGTCGCTCACCCGCCACGGGTCATGGCACTTTCTCGGCGAAATCTACACCAACCTGCCGCTGCCGCCGGATACGACGGCAAGCGCCCACTGCGGCGACTGCCGCCGCTGCCTCGACGCCTGTCCGACCGGCGCGCTCATCGCCCCATACGAACTCGATGCGCGCCGCTGCATTTCCTATCTGACCATTGAACTGCGCGGCGCCATCCCGGCGGAACTACGCCCGCTGCTCGGCAACCGCATCTACGGCTGCGACGACTGCCAGTCCTGCTGCCCGTGGAACCGTTTTGCCCGCAAGGGCGACCCGGATTTTGCCGTACGCCACGGACTCGACGCGACGCCGCTCAGTACACTGTTTGCCTGGAGCGCCGAGGCATTCGATGCCCGTCTGGCCGGCAGCCCGATCCGCCGCCTCGGACACGAGCGCTGGTTACGCAATATCGCCGTCGCGCTCGGCAACGCACCGCCTTCAGCGGCAACCCGCGCATCGCTCGAAGCACGGCGCGACGACCCTTCGCCGCTGGTGCGCGAACACGTGGCCTGGGCCCTGCAGCGCCAGGCAGAAAAAGAACACGCGTCAGAGCCAGACTTTCCCGCCGGGAAATCACGCCCCGGCACTTAGCCAGTCGCGTGCTTCCTTCTCGTCGCTGAACACCTGCATTTCGGCACGCACGAAAATCTGCGCCAGCCAGGCACTCCACGTCACCCACTGACTGTCGGTAAGCACCGCGATGCGCCGGAAGTCGTTGGCGTGCGCCCGGGCAAAAACCAGATCTTCCCAGGCCACATCGAGGGTGAAATCGACCATCTCGCGCAGATCAAAAAGCAGATCAATGACGCCTTCGGATTTGAGCTTGTAATTGACCATGGCCTCAAATTCCGTGTAGTCGGCCAAGGAAAACTCGCCGTAGACGTTGACTTCGACGCGTCCTGGCTGGTGCTCGATGACAATCATGGCTCTCTCCTGGTAAGGGTCAGACCAAGTGTAGCATCAGTCCTGCTCGGCGGGATTGGCGCGCGAAAACCAGGTCGCCGCCAGTCCGCTGGCGACGATCAGGGCAATCGACAGCCAGTCGTTGATCGTCAGGGTTTCCTGCCACAGCAGCATGCCGAACAGGCTGGCGAAGACCACCGTGCTATAGGCCAGACTGGCTGCCGCCAGGGTCTTGCCGCGCTGATAGGCACGCGTCATCGCCAGCTGGGCAACGGTGGCGAAAGCGCCAACCCCCAGTAGCAGCAAGCCGCCATGCCAGTCGACCGCATGAAAATCGGCCAGCGCCATCCACAGTGCGCTAACCACGGTGGAGAACGCCGTGAAATAAAAGACGGTGCGTTCCTCCTTCTCGCCGCGTTCGCCCAGTTCGCGTACGTTGTAGTACGCCAGCGCGGAAGCGATGCCGGTAATCAGACCGAACAGCCCGCCGACCCACTGATCGGCGTCAAATGCCGGGCGAAGCAGCAGCACCACGCCGGCAAAGCCAAGGGCCAGCGCGCCAAGCATGGAAAAGCGCCAGTTCGCCTTGCCGCGCCAGACCAGAAACAGGGTCAGGAACAGCGGCGAGGTATAACTGAGCGTGACTGCCGTAGCCAGCGGCAGAAGCGAAATCGCGTAAAAATAGCAGAGCAGGGAGAGGAAGCCGCACACCGAGCGCGACAACTGAAATCGCCAATGTGGCGTGCGCAGGGAAATTTTTTTATAGCGCACCAGTGCCAGCATGAAGACCAGCGAAATGGCGGCGCGGTAAAATACGATTTCGGCTGCCGAAAAGCTTGCGGAAGCCAGTTTCACGCAAACGCCCATCCCGGCGAAAAAGAAACTGGCTACGATCATCCACAGGGATTGCATGGCGGGAACACTCGACAGGGCTCCCCGGTGCCGGACACCAGCCGACAAGGCGCAACGGGAAAGCGGAAACGCGAAAAGCGCAAGGCATCATTGTAGACGCTTTTCAATTGACCGACGCCCATTGTTAGGCTATTTTGCAACGTTTAGTCAGAGCGTTTTCATATGGTGCGATCCACTTCAGCCGATGCCGGACGCGGTACACAAAAGACCGCGCACACCGCCCCCACGATTCCGGAAATGCAATTTGAGGCCGCACTCGCCGAACTGCAAAAAATCGTCGTCAATATGGAAGAGGGACACCTGCCCCTCGAAGAGTCGATTGCCGCCTACCAGCGTGGCAGCGCCTTGCTCCGGCATTGCCAGCGACAGCTCGACGAGGCCGAACGGCGCATCCAGATTCTCGAAGAAAATGAATTGCGCGACTTTGCCCCCCCCACGGGAGATTGCCGATGAATGCCTTCTCGCTCTTCCCCGCAACGCCTGCAAAAGCCGATTTCACAGACTGGATGCGCGCTGTCCAGGAGCGCAGCGAAGCGAGCCTGGCACGCCTGCTACCGGCGGCAACAGCCATCCCCGAACGTTTGCACCAGGCCATGCGTTACGCCTGTCTGGGCGGCGGCAAGCGCGTCCGTCCGTTGCTCGCTTTTGCCGCTGGCGAATTAAGCCATGCCCCGGCGGAGAAGCTGGAGATCGTTTCCTGCGCCGTCGAACTGATCCACGCCTATTCGCTGGTACATGACGACCTGCCCTGCATGGACAACGACGTGTTGCGGCGCGGCCGTCCAACCTGTCACGTCGAATACGACGAAGCCACCGCCCTGCTCGTCGGCGACAGTCTGCAAACCCTGGCTTTCGAACTGCTGACCCGCGAGGAACTCGGCAATCCGGCACGGCAGCTGGACATGGTGCGCCTCCTGGCACACGCCAGCGGCTCCTGCGGCATGGCCGGTGGCCAGGCCATCGACCTGGCTTCGGTCGGGCACAGCCTGAACCAGCCCGAACTCGAACTGATGCATGCCCTGAAAACCGGCGCCCTGATCCGCGCCGCCGTCATGCTCGGCGCCCTGTGCGGCGAACCGCTCACGGAAGAAGCCGAAACCGCGCTCGACCGCTTTGCCAAACGCATCGGTCTGCTGTTCCAGGTTGTTGATGACATTCTCGACTGCACCGCCAATACGGCCACCCTGGGCAAGACGGCCGGCAAGGACGCCGCCGCCGACAAGCCCACCTACGTCAGCCTGCTCGGACTGGAAAGGGCGCGCGAATTCGCTGCCGATCTCGAACAGCAGGCGCTTGCCGCGCTGGATCTCTTCGGCGCACGGGCGCAACGCCTGACCGAACTCAGCCGCTTCATCACGCAGCGTTCGTTCTGACGACCGCCACCACGCAACAACGCGTTCGGAACGACCCCATGACGGATTACCCCCTGCTCGAAACGATCGATACTCCGGAGAGCCTGCGCACGCTGGAACGCAAGCAGCTGCCGCAACTGGCCGAGGAATTGCGCCGTTTTCTCGTCGAATCAGTCTCGCGCACCGGTGGCCACCTGTCGTCCAACCTCGGCACGGTTGAACTGACGATCGCCCTGCACTACGTGTTCGACACACCGCACGACCGTCTGGTGTGGGATGTCGGTCACCAGACCTATGCGCACAAGATCCTCACCGGTCGTCGCGCGCAGATGTCGCAGCTGCGCATGTATGGCGGCATTTCCGGCTTCCCCAAGCGCACCGAGAGCGAATACGACACCTTCGGCGTCGGACACTCGTCGACCTCCATCTCCGCCGCTCTGGGCATGGCGCTGGCGGCCAAGCTGAAAGACGATCCCCGACACACCATCGCCATCATCGGCGACGGCGCCATGTCCGCCGGGCAGGCCTTCGAGGCGATGAACAACGCCGGTGTCGCCGACGCCAACATGCTCGTCATCCTCAACGACAACGACATGTCGATCTCGCGCCCGGTCGGCGGGCTAAACAAGTATCTGGCACGCCTGCTCTCCGGCAGCGCCTTCAATGCCGCACGCCAGGTCGGCGAAAAAATGCTGCGCGGCTCACCGTCCCTGCTGCAATTTGCCAACCGCGTCGAAGAACACGTCAAGGGCCTGCTGACGCCGGGAACGCTGTTCGAGGAACTGGGCTTCAACTACATCGGCCCCATCGACGGGCACGACCTCGACTCGCTGATCCCGACCCTGCAGAACCTGCAAAAGCTCAAAGGCCCGCAGTTCCTGCATGTCATCACCCGCAAGGGGCAGGGCTACAAGATGGCGGAAGCCGACCCGGTGCTCTATCACGGCGTTTCGAAGTTCGAGCCGGAAGTTGGCGTCGAAGGCAACAAGGCCGGCAAACCCAGCTACACACACGTCTTCGGCGACTGGCTGTGCGACATGGCCGAAGCCGACTCCAGGCTGGTCGCCATCACCCCGGCGATGGGCGAAGGCTCGGGCATGATGCGCTTTGCCGAACGCTTCCCCGACCGCTACTTCGATGTCGGCATCGCCGAACAACACGCCGTCACCTTTGCCGCCGGCCTGGCCTGCGAAGGCCTGCGCCCGGTGGTCGCCATCTACTCCACCTTCCTGCAGCGTGCCTACGACCAGCTGGTGCACGACGTCGCGCTGCAGAACCTGCCGGTCCTCTTTGCCCTCGACCGTTCCGGGCTGGTCGGCGCCGACGGGCCGACGCACCACGGCAGTTTCGACCTCTCCTTCCTGACCTGCATTCCGAACATGGTCATCATGGCACCGGCCGATGAAGACGAATGCCGCAAGATGCTGACCACCGCCTACCGTCTCGACGGCCCGAGTGCGGTTCGCTACCCGCGCGGCAGCGGCCTTGGCATTGCGCCCGAAAAAACGCTGACGGAGCTGCCGCTCGGCAAGGGCGAAATCCGCCGCCGGGGCAAAACCGTCGCCCTGCTCGCCTTCGGCTGCATGCTCACCCCGGCCTTGCTGGCCGGCGACAGGCTCGATGCAACGGTCGCCAACATGCGCTTTGTCAAACCAATCGACCGCAACCTGATTATCGAACTGGCGCGGGAACATTCGCTGCTCGTCAGCATCGAAGAAAATGCCCTGATCGGCGGTGCTGGCGCCGAAATCGCCCGCGTCCTCGACGAAATCAACAGCCCGGCTCACCTTATCCGCCTCGGACTGCCCGACCACTTCATCGATCACGGCGACCAAACGCGCCTGCTGGCCGATGCCGGCCTCGACTGCGCCGGAATCGTCCGCAGCGTACACACACCTGGATAAACCATGACCGCTCAAACCAAAACATCCCCCATGGCCGATGTGCAGAACCTCGCCGACACCCGCCAGATCGCCATCAACCGCGTCGGCATCAAATCCATCCGCCATCCGGTGAAAGTTCTCGACCGCTCCGGCGGCGTCCAGCACACCATCGCCGTCTTCAACATGTACGTCAGCCTGCCGCACAACTTCAAAGGCACGCACATGTCCCGCTTCGTGGAAATCCTGAACAACCATGAGCGCGAAATCTCGGTCGAAAACTTCCCCTCGATGCTGCGCAACATGGCCAAGAAGCTCGAAGCCGAAACCGGGCACATCGAAATGAACTTCCCCTACTTCATCAACAAGGAAGCCCCGGTATCCGGCGTACGCAGCCTGATGGACTACGATGTGACGCTGATCGGCGAAATTTGCGGCGGAGAGATCACCTCCACGGTCAAGGTCGTCGTTCCGGTCACCAGCCTCTGCCCGTGCTCGAAGAAAATCGCCGAACGCGGCGCACACAACCAGCGTTCGCACGTCACTGTTACCGCCCGCTTGAACAAGCTCGTCTGGATCGAAGAGATTGTCGAGCTGGTCGAATCGGAAGCCTCCTGCGAGCTGTACGGCCTGCTCAAGCGCCCGGACGAAAAGCACGTCACCGAACGCGCCTACGACAACCCGAAATTCGTCGAAGACATGGTGCGCGACGTCGCCGCCCGCCTCAACGCCGAACCGCGCATCCACTCCTACATCGTCGAATCCGAAAACTTCGAAT
>CAYTWY010000076.1:0-9137 GCA_964440925.1 uncultured Propionivibrio sp.
GCGTCGCGGTCCTTCTTGGCGAGCCCCTGCGTCTTCAGCGCCGCGAAGTCGAGCGACGCAAATGCCCGCGCATAGCTGAAGTCGCTGCCCAGCGGGTTGGCGCGCGGCGGATGCTGGTGCAGGATGGCGAGATTCAACTGCTGCGGCCACCAGTCCTGATTGGAACGGGTGGCGGCGGTGGTGCGCGAACCGAGCCTTGCGGCGAAGGGGCAGCAGCTTTCGTTGCTCATGGAGGGCTCCTTGCGAAGGATGAAACGCCAATGACAGCGGACAGGGCACTGGCTGAAGTCTAGGCAAGGCGGCCGGCGTTTGCCAGAAAAAGGCACGTATGCCGGGCGGCTGGCCAAATGCCCGGCCTTTGCTAGACTGAAGCGTCATGCACCGCCGGTGCGTTTTTTCAGGAGAGAAGCCATGAAGCTGCCCGAAATTGCCGGCAAGGCGCCGTGCGCCGTGCCGGTCGAAGCCGGCAAGACCTACTGGTGGTGCACCTGCGGGCGCAGCCGGACGCAGCCCTTCTGTGACGGCGCGCACCACGGCAGCGGTTTCTCGCCGCTGCAATACACGGCGTCAGAGAGCCGTGTGGTGCACTTTTGCGCCTGCAAGCAGACGCAGGACCCGCCCTTCTGCGACGGCGCGCACAAGGCGCTGTAAGCGCGGGGCGCAATACCGGTCAGTGCGCCGGGCGAAACACCGGGACGAGGCGGGCTGCCCGGCGGTGGGGCTACTTTGGCTGGCGCAGGGACACCGTGCCGACGGCGGCGAGGATGAGCAGCGAGGCCAGCGCCTCGCGCCAGCCGAGGCGTTCGCCGAGAAAGAGCGCCCCGCCCAGTACGCCGATCAGCGGCGTGGCCAGCGCCGAGAGCGAAGAGACGGCCACCGGCACCATGCGCATGATGCGGTTCCACGCCCAGTAGCAGAACATGAAGGCGATGAAGACGTTGTAGGCCAGGCCGAAGGCCGGCCAGAAGCTCGGCACGACAAGGCGCGTGCGCTCCAGTACCAGCGCTGCGGCCAGCGCCGGCAGGCTGCCGAGCAGCATCATCCAGCCGGTCAGCGCCACCGTCGGCATGGTTACCGGCAGGCGCTTGAACAGCACCACGCCGAGCGCCCAGCTCCATGCCGCGAGAAGCATGCAGACGAGTCCGAGCGGCGCCTGCAACAGCCCGTCCACACTGTCGCCCATCAGCACAGCGATGCCGGCCAGCCCCAGCGCCACGCCGGCGGCGCGCTGGCGGGTGATGCGCTCGCCGAGCAGCGGCAGTGCGAGCAGGGTGCTCCACAGCGGCATGGTGTAGCCGAGCAGCGCGGCACGACCGGAGGGCAAGAGCGCGACGCCGTAGGCAATCAGCACGTTCCAGCCGAGGATGTTGAACAGCGCCAGCAAGAGGATGCGCGGCCAGCTCCCGTGTGGCGGCCGGAGCGTCTGGCCGCCCAGGCGCGCCACGACGAGCAGGCCAAGGCCGCCGCAGAACAGGCAGCCGGAGCGAAAGAACAGCGGCGGCACTTCGCGCAGCACCACCTTCATGATCGGCCAGCTATGGCCCCAGAACAGCGCCAGCGCCATCAGCAGCACGATGCCCTGGCGCGGCAGACGCTCGTGTGGCGAGGCGTGCAGCGCGCTCATGGGCGGTGCTTCGCAGCGGGTGTAGGTGTCCAGCCACCACCCAAGGCCTTGAAGATGTCGGCCAGGGCGGCTTTGCGGGCGCGCTCGCTGTCGATGCGGGCGAGTTCGGCGGCGAGCAGGTTGCGTTCGACATCGAGCACGTCAAGGCGGCTGGCGATGCCGGCGTCGAAACGCAATTGCGCTTGCCGGTGTGCCTTGCCGAGGGCGCTGGCGCGTGCCGTTTCGGCGGCCAGGGTTTCGCGTGCGGCGTCCTGGGCGGCCAGTGTGTCGCGAATGTCCTTGAAGGCGCTGGCGACGGCGTTCTGGTACTGGGCCAGTGCCTGATCGCGGCGGGCCTCGCTGGTCTCGACACTGGCACCGATGCGTCCGGCGTTCCAGAGCGGCTGGCTGATGGCCGCAGCAAACTGGAAGGTGCTGGCCGGACTGGTGAACAGATCGGAGAAGGCGACACTTTCCTTGCCCAGCGAGCCAGTCAGTCCGATCGAGGGAAAGTACTGGGCACGGGCGGCACCGATGCGGGCGTTGGCGGCGATCAGTCGGGCTTCGGCCTCGCGCAGATCGGGGCGGCGCAGAAGCAGGTCGGACGGCAATCCGGCCGGGATCAGCACGTCCACCAGATCGGGTACTGCGGCTGGCGCGCTGCGTTCGATGCGGCCACTCATGACCTCGCGTGGCGAGCGACCGAGCAGCAGCGCCAGCGTGCTTTCCGCGCGATCCTGCGCTTGCCGTAGCGCGGCCAGTTGCGAGCGGGTCGCTGACTGCTCGGCTTCGGCCTGATGCAGGTCGTATTCCGAGAGGGTTCCGGCGTCGACCCGCAGGGCAAAAAGCGCCAGCGTTTCGTCACGCGAAGCCAGGGTGCGTTGTGCTACGGCGACCTGGGCGTCGGCGGCGATCAGCGCAAAGTAGTGCTGGGCGACCTGCGCGGTGAGTGACAGGCGAACCGCGTCCTTGGCCGATTCGGCGGCCAGCAGATCGGCGCGGGCAGCTTCGCTGGCGCGGCGGTATTTGCCCCAGAGATCGATTTCATAGCTGGCGTCGAGCGTGGCGCGATAGGTGTTGCTGATGTGCGGCAGCGTGCCGGGCGGGGTGTTGCCGACCAGGGTGTTTTTGCTCCGGCTACCCGAGAGTCCGGCCGAGATGTCCGGGTAGAGGTCGGCGTCGCTCAGTCTGGACTGCGCCCGCGCTTCCAGAACCCGTGCGGCGGCGACCCGGGCGTCGGCATTGTAGCGCAGCGCCTCGTCGATCATCTGGTCGAGCAAGGGATCGGCATACAGCATCCACCAGCGTTCGCCTGCACTGTCGGCCTTGCGTGGCCGGGCGGCGTCCGGTGTTGCGCTGGTCTGCACGGCTTGCCAGTGTTGTGGCAGGTCAAGGTCGGGACGTTGATAATCCGGGCCAACCGCACAGCCGCCGAGTAGCAGCGGCACGAGCAGCAGGGTGCCGCGATGGGTGAGGCGTTTATTCATCTTGTTCTCCTGCCGCTTCTTCTTTCTGGAGGCGGCGCATGAGTTTTTCATGGGCTTTGGCGTGGGTTGCCTTGATCTCGTCGAAGAGTTGTCCGGTACTGCGCGGTTCGCTCAGTTTGTGCTCGGTAATCAGACGATAGAACAAGGGAACAAAAAATATGGCCAGGAAGGTGGCGGCGATCATCCCGCCGACCACGCCGGTGCCGACCGCCGTGCGTGCGCCAGCTCCCGCACCGTGCGAGATGGCCAGCGGTACGACGCCGAGAATGAAGGCCAGCGAGGTCATCAGGATCGGGCGGAAGCGCAGGCGTGCGGCCTCGATGGCCGCGGCGGCCGCGCTCATCCCTTCGCCGTGTTTATAGACGGCGTATTCGACAATCAGGATGGCGTTTTTGGCCGCCAGACCGAGCAGGGTCACCAGACCGATCTGGAAATACACGTCATTGTTCATGCCGCGTAGCCAGACCGCCGCCAGTGCGCCGAAGGTGCCGAACGGCAGGGCGAGCAGTACGGCCACCGGCAGCGACCAGCGTTCGTATTGCGCGGCGAGAATGAGGAAGACCATCAAGGCCCCGAGGATCAGCGCGTAGCTCGACGAGCCACTCGATTTCTTTTCCTGGTAGGAGGCGCCGCCCCAGTCGTAGCTGAAATCCGAAGGCAGGGTTTCGCGGGCGATGCGCTCGACTTCGGCGATCACCTGGCCGGACGAAATGCCGGGCGCGCCTTCGCCGATGATCTTCACCGAGGGCAGGTTGTTGAAGCGCTCCAGGGTTTCCGGGCCAGTCGTCTGGCGAATCTGTGCCAGCGCCGAGAGCGGCACCATTTCGCCGCGCTGCGAACGCACATAGATGCCGCCGATCTCGCCCGGACTGCTGCGGAAGCGCGGTTCAGCCGACATCAGCACTTGCCAGGTCCGGCCATACTTGTTGAAGTCATTGACGTAGTAGGTGCCGAGCGTCGCCGCCAGGGTGTCGAACAGGCCGTCAATCGGCACGCCCAGTGTCTTGGCTTTTTCGCGATCGACATCGACGTTGAGCTGCGGCACATTGGCGCGCCAGAGCGAGGACACCATGCCGAAGTTCTTGTCCTGACGCAGCTTGCCGATGAACTGTTCGCTGACTTCGGCGAGGTGCTTGGCACCGCCCTCACCACGGTTCTGCAGGTAGAACTCGAAACCACCGGAGTTGCCCATGCCGAAGATGGCGGGCGGGTTGAAGGCCAGCACCATGGCTTCCTTGATGTGCGCGGTCTTCATGAACAGTTCGCCGACCAGTGCCTGCGCCGGAACCTGCCGTTCGTCCCAATGCTTGAGCGTGACGAAGAAGGTGGCGGCATTGTTCTTGAAGCTGCCATCGATGAAATCGAAGCCGGTGAACACCATGGTGTACTTGACGTTGGGATTGCTGCGAATGATCTCGTCGACTTCCTTGACGATGCGGTCGGTGCGCTCCAGCGAGGCACCGTCCGGCAGATACACGGCGCTGATGTAATAGCCCTGGTCTTCGTCCGGAACAAGGCTGCCGGGTGTCATCTTCCACAGGCCGCCGGCGAGTAGCACCATGCCGCCGAACAGGATCAGCCCGAGCGCGCCACGGCGAATCAGCCAGGCGACGCCGGCCGAGTAGTGGCTGGTCATGCGCGAGAACCCGTCGTTGAAGGCGATGAAGAAGCGGTTGCTGACCTTGTGCTCGTGTTTCAGGATGAGCACGCACAGTGAAGGCGTCAGGGTCAGTGCAACAATGCCGGAGATGACCACGGCAATGGCAATGGTGACGGCAAACTGGCGGTAGAGTTCGCCGGTCAGGCCGCCGAGGAAGGCAATCGGCACGAAGACCGCGCACAGCACCAGCACGATGGCGATGACCGGCCCGGTAACTTCGCGCATGGCCTGGATCGCTGCCGGTTTGGCGGGTATCTGTTCCTCGTGCATGATGCGCTCGACGTTTTCCACCACGACGATGGCGTCATCGACGACGATCCCGATGGCCAGCACCATGCCGAACAAGGTCAGCATGTTGATCGTGTAGCCGAGCAGGAGCAATCCGGCGAAGGTGCCGATCAGCGAGACCGGCACGGCCAGCGTCGGAATCAGCGTGGCGCGCCAGTTCTGCAGAAAGATGTAGACGACGAGGAAGACCAGTACCATGGCTTCGCAAAGGGTCTTGATCACTTCTCGAATGGAGACCTGCACGAAATCCGTGGTGTCGAAAGGGATCGTGTAGGCCAAGCCGTCGGGGAAGCGGGTTGACAGTTCCTGCAGCGTTTTCTTGACGGCTTGCGCGGTGTCCAGAGCGTTGGCTCCCGGTTTCAGGGAAATCCCCATCAGCGTCGCCTGTTTGCCGTTGAAGCGCCCAGTGAAATCGTAATCCTTTGAACCGAGCTCGACGCGGGCGACATCCTTCAGGCGCAGGGTCGAGCCATCGGCGCTGGCGCGAACGATGATCTTCTCGAATTCAGCGACATCGGCGAGACGTCCCTTGGTATTGATGGTCAGCGCCATTTCCTGGCCGCTGGGCACGGGCGGCTGGCCGATCTTGCCGACGGCGTATTGCGCGTTCTGTTCGTTGATGGCGGCCACAATGTCGGCGCTGGACAGCTTCAATTGCGCCAGACGATCGGGCTTCAGCCAGACGCGCATGGCGTAGTCCTTGGCACCGAAAATCTGCACGCTGGTCGTGCCGGGGACGCGCTTTAAGACATCGAGCACGTTCATCGTCACGTAATTGCTGGTGTACAGATCGTCGTAACGGCCGTCCGGCGAGGAGAAGGCGAGCACCTGGAGGAACGAGGAGGAGGCTTTTTCGACCTGGATGCCTTGTCGGCGAACTTCCTGCGGCAGACGGGCTTCGGCCTGCTTGACGCGGTTGTTAACGTTGATGACGGCCTGGTCGATGTCGGTGCCGATGTCGAAGGTGATGTTGATCTCGACCCGGCCATTGGAGGCCGAGGTGGAGTTCATGTAAATCATCCCTTCCACACCGTTGATCTGGGTTTCCAGGGTGGCAGCGACGGTTTTTTCCAGGACATCGGCCGAGGCGCCGGGGTAGGTGGCGGCGACCATGACTTGTGGTGGCGCGATGTCCGGATACTGCGCTACCGGCAGATTGCGCATGGCGGCCAGACCGGCGATGACGATAAAGATCGAGATCACCATGGCGAAAATCGGCCGGTCGATAAAGAAGCGGGAGAACATGGTTTAGCTCCCTTGCTTGGCTGATGTTGCCGGTGCCGCCGCTGCGTCGGTCTTGGCGGGCGCTTCCGGTTTGGCCGGGGTGGACACCTGTACCGGAGCGCCGGGGCCGAGTTTGAGTACGCCGTCCACAATCACCTGGTCTCCGGCGGCGATACCCTTGGTTACGACGACATCGCCGCCATTCCAGTCGCCGGTGTCCACCGGGCGTATTTCCGCCTTGTTTTCCTTGCCGACGACGAAGACGAACTTGCCCTGCGGGCCTTCCAGCACGGCGCGTTGCGGTACCCGGAAAGCGCCGTTGCGCGTGGCTCCGGAGAGGGCGATACGGACAAACTGGCCAGGTTGCAGTACGCCATCCGGGTTGGGTAATTCGGCGCGCGCTTCGCTGGTGCCGGTGTCACGCGAGACCCGCACGTCGGAAAAGTCAGTGAATCCGGATTTGCCGTACTCACTGCCGTCAGCCAGCTTGATGGTGGCCTTGAAACGCCCGTTCTTCGGCCATTGCAGGCGCTTGGCTTCGACTTCCTGACGCAGTTTCAGGCGGTCGTTGTCAGGGATGCCGAAAATGACCTGTACCGGATCGGCCTGGGTAACGGTGGTGAGCAGGATGTCCGGGCCGGAAATCAGCGAACCCTCGGATTTCAGCGCCCGGCTGCTGATGCCGGAAATCGGCGCTTCAACACGCGTCCAGTCGAGATTGAGGCGGGCTTCTCGCTGGCGCGCCTTGGCGGCCAGCAGATCTGCCGCGGCAATCGCTTCGGCCGAGGTGGCATCGTCAAATTCCTTGCGGCTGACCGCCTTGGCTTCGACCAGCGGGGTCAGCCGAGCGGTATTGCGCACGGCCTGTGCATGGCGGGCTTCGGCGGCGGCGACATCGGCTTCGGCACGTGCCAGGGCCGCCTCGAAAGGCGCCGGGTCAATGGTGAAGAGTGACTGCCCGGCTTTGACCTTGCTGCCCTCGCTGTAATTGCGCTTCACCAGGATGCCGGTGACGCGGGCACGGACTTCGGCTTCACGCGAACCGAGTGTCTGGGCGGCGTATTCCAGAGTGACCGGCAAGGTTTCCGGCTGGGCGGTGATGACCGAGACGGGTACCGGGCCGCCGAACATTCCGCTCGCACCGGCCTGCGGGCCTTTGCCGCAGGCGCCGAGGGCGAGGGTGAGTGCCAGAATGCCGAGGCTGCGGTATGGCAAGGGACGGTGAAGCGTGGCAGGGCAGACGATGCGGTTGGGCATTGTGGTTCTCCAGCGATTGGCCCGGTGTGGGCGGCATGTTGTTCGGCAAATGAAAAACGTGCGATTATACATACATGCTTGTATGTATGTAAATGAGGCGGTAGAATGAACCGTGTTGGGAGTCTCACGGGGCAGAAGGTGGACCCGTTCCGGAAAGGATAATTCATGGTCAGGAAAACCAAGGAGGAAGCGCAGGAAACGCGGTACGCCATCCTCGATGCGGCTGAGAAGGTGTTTCATGAGCGTGGCGTCAGTCAGACCTCGCTGGCCGAGATTGCCCAGGCTGCCGGCGTGACGCGCGGTGCCGTCTATTGGCATTTCGCCAACAAGGGGGCGCTCTTCGATGCAATGGTGCAGCGGGTTTTTGGTCTGCTCGAAGCGAAACTGATCGAGTTGCAGGCGGAAAATCACGCAGACCCGATTGAACTGGTACGCAAACTGGCGTTGCATTTTCTTGAGCGGGTGGCCAACGATCCGCGCTATTTCCGCATCGTCGAAATTTCCTGGCACAAATGCGAATATGTCGGCGAGATGGCCACCATCCGTGATACGAATCTTGAGTGCGGTAACCGCTTTTTGGCGATCAGCGAGGAATGTTTCCGTCTGTCGCAGGAGCGCGGATTTCTACCGCTTATCCACAATCCGCATTGTGCCGCCGTCGGCTTGATGGCGGTGGTGGATGGTCTGGTGCTTAACTGGACGCTGGATGCCGCGCTTTTCCCGTTGGCCAGTTACGGCCCGCTAATTATCGATGCCTATCTGCACGGGCTGTATACTGCCCCGACGTAACCCACAGGAGAACTTCATGGCTGCATCCCCCGAAACCGTCAGCATGGCGATGTTCTGCGACTTCGAGAACGTCGCACTCGGTGTGCGTGACGCGCAGTACGAGAAGTTCGACATCAAGCCGGTGCTCGAACGGCTGCTGCTCAAGGGCAGCATCGTGCTCAAGAAGGCGTATTGCGACTGGGAACGCTACAAGGGCTTCAAGGCGACGATGCACGAGGCCAATTTCGAGCTGATCGAAATTCCGCATGTGCGCCAGTCGGGCAAGAACTCGGCCGATATCCGCATGGTCGTTGATGCGCTCGACCTGTGCTACACCAAGGCGCACGTCAATACCTTCGTCATTGTCAGTGGCGATTCGGATTTTTCGCCGCTGGTGTCGAAATTGCGCGAGAACGCCAAATACGTCATCGGCGTTGGCGTCAAGAAATCGACTTCCGATCTGCTGATCGCCAACTGCGACGAGTTCATTTTCTACGATGACCTGGTGCGCGAAAACACGCCGGTCGCGGCGCGCGCCGGCAAGAAGAAGGTCTCGCCCGTCGTTGGCCATTCGCCGGAAGAAGAGAAACTGCAGGAAGCCGAGGCGCGGAAGAGCGAGGCCATCGCGTTGGCGCTGGCGACATACGATGCGCTGCTCGCCGAGCGCGGTGATAGCGGCAAGATCTGGGCGTCGATGCTCAAAAGCGCGATCAAGCGGCGCAAACCCGATTTCAGCGAAAGCTATTACGGCTTCCGCGCCTTCGGCAACCTGCTCGAAGAGGCGCAGGCACGCGGGCTGCTGGATCTTGGGCGCGATGAAAAGTCGGGCACCTTTGTTTCGCGCAGCACG
>CAYTWY010000077.1:0-5750 GCA_964440925.1 uncultured Propionivibrio sp.
CAAAGCTTGGCAAAAACGCCAAGTTCTTTGTCGTTTTTACCCGTGAAAGGGTCCCGCCGGGTAAAATGCCGCCCATGCTGATCCTCGGAATCGAATCCTCCTGCGACGAAACGGGAGTCGCGCTTTTCAGCGCCGAAGGCAAAGGCAAGCTGCTTTCCCACGCCCTGCATTCGCAAATACTGATGCATCGCGAATACGGCGGCGTTGTCCCCGAACTCGCCTCGCGCGACCACATCCGACGTACCGTCCCCTTGTTGCGCAAGGTTATGGCCGAAAGCGGACACTCGCTGACAGAGATCGCAGCCATCGCTTACACCCAGGGGCCAGGACTGGCCGGAGCGCTCCTCGTCGGCGCCGCTTTTGCCGAAGGTCTGGCCTGCGCGCTTGATCGCCCGACGATTCCAGTACATCACCTCGAAGGGCATCTGCTTTCGCCACTCCTTTCGCGCCGTCCGCCGAGCTTCCCTTTCGTCGCCCTGCTGGTCTCCGGTGGCCATAGCCAGCTGATGCGTGTTGACGCCGTCGGAGAATATCAATTGCTCGGCGAGACTCTTGACGATGCCGCCGGAGAAGCTTTCGACAAAACCGCCAAGCTGCTCGGCCTGCCTTATCCGGGCGGACCGGTTCTGGCGCAGCTGGCCGAGAGTGGACGTCCGGACATCTTCAAACTGCCGCGCCCGATGCTGCATTCGGGCAACCTGGATTTCAGTTTCAGCGGCCTGAAAACCGCCGTCCTCACCCTGGTGCGCGAAATCGGCGAACCCGACGCACAACAGCGCGCCGACATTGCGCGCTGCTTTCAGGACGCCATTGTCGACGTGCTGGTGAAAAAATCGATGCGCGCCGTCCACGCAAGCGGCTTGCGCCAGCTGGTCGTCGCCGGCGGCGTCGGCGCCAACCGCGAACTGCGCCGCCAACTCGATGCGCAGGCGGCCAAGGCAAGAATCGAGGTGTTCTACCCGGAACTCGAATTTTGCACCGACAACGGCGCCATGATTGCCCTGGCCGGCGCCTTGCGCTTTCAGGCCGGAGTTTCGCTCAAGGCACCCGGTGCATTCGCCGTGCGCCCGCGCTGGCCATTGACCGAACTGACCAGCGCGAAATAGCCGCCCCCGGCAAGGACGTTTCAGCCTTTCTTCCCAGCCCCGATCTTCGGTTCCTGCCCGGCCATCAACCGTTGCAGGTTCTGCCAGTGCTTGCTCACCAGCGCCATGGCGATGACTCCGACCGCCAGCAACAACGCATTACCCCCCCACATCAGACACGCGTAGAGCGGCGCTGAAGCAGCCGCCACAAGGGCCGCCAGTGACGAATAGCGAAAGACAAAAGCCATGACCAGCCAGGTCGCCAGCGCCGCCAGGCCAAGCAGCGGGTCAAGCGCCAGCAGGACACCGGCGGCCGTCGCCACACCCTTGCCTCCTTTGAAGCGGAGGAAAACCGGCCACAGGTGGCCGAAAAAGACGGCAAGCGCCACCGCGCCGACAAACAACTGCTCCAGCCCATAATGCCCGCCATAGATCTGCGCCAGGAAAACGGCCAGCCAGCCTTTTAGCAAATCGCCGAGCAGGGTCACGATAGCCGCCCCCTTGCTCCCGCTGCGCAACACATTGGTCGCCCCCGGATTGCCCGAGCCATAGCTGCGCGGATCGGCAAGACCGAACAGACGACTGGAAACGATAGCAAACGGAATGGAGCCGAGCAGATAGGCGGCAAGCGGCGCAAGCAGGGCAATCAGCAAAGGAGGAATGGGCGGCATTTTGAAAGTCGTCTTACGTACTGGGTTAGAATGGACAAAGAGATTTTTGATGCAGCAGGCGATGTGCCTGATGCGTAATATTACACTGTCGCTTCATTCCGCCCATGGACTTCCTGTTTATCGACGAGCTCCGCCTCCCGGCGCACATCGGCATTTATCCGCGCGAAAAAGCGCTGGCACAAACCGTTGAAATCTCACTGCGTATCGGCACCACAAGCGCCCGCGCCGGCGCCAGTGACGACATCGGCGACACCATCGACTACGCTTCGGTCGTCGCCCGTCTGCGGACACACCTTTCCACACAGCACTTCAATCTGATCGAAAAACTGGCGGAGGACATCGCCCGGCTGCTGCTTACCGAGTTCGGCGCCGCCTGGACACGCGTCTCGGTTGCCAAGCTCGGCGTACTGCGTAATACGCGCCGCGTCGGCATTGTCATTGAGCGCAGCGCCCCCTAGCCTTTTGCCGCCGCGTTCACTGCCTGTGGCGACAGCACGCGTACCAGATCGTGCGGATGAATCCCGACCAGAAATCCGCGCCGACCCCCGTTGATATAGATCAGGGGCAAGTCGAGAATGCTTTGCTCGGCATAAACCGGCATCTTTTTCCGCGTGCCGAAAGGGCTCGTTCCGCCGACAAGGTAACCGCTATGCCGGTTGGCCACTTCCGGCTTGCACGGCTCGACTTTCTTGCAGCCGATCTGCCGCGCCAGCTCCTTGGTCGACACCTTGCAATCGCCGTGCATCAGGATGATCAGCGGTCTGGCCGCTTCATCCTCCATGACCAGCGTCTTGATCACCGCATGCTCGTCGACGTTGAGTTCGCGCGCCGAAACCTGCGTCCCGCCGTGCGCCTCGTACGCATACAGATGACAGGAATAGGCGACGCCCTGTTGGCGCAGTAATTTGGTCGCGGGCGTTTCCGGGGCATTTCCCGCTTTCATGAAAGTCTCCTTGCCCGCGATTTTACGCCGCTCCGGCACACTGTTTTCAGCCCCGCGGATGATGCGCCGCATGCAGCTCTTTCAACCGCTCGCGAGCAATATGGGTATAGATCTGCGTCGTCGAGATATCGGAATGGCCGAGCAGCAACTGGACGACGCGCAGATCGGCACCGTGATTGAGCAGATGCGTGGCGAACGCATGGCGCAGCACGTGCGGCGAAAGGCGTGCCGGATCGATGCCGCTCGTCTGCGCATAACGCTTGATCAGTTGCCAGAAGGCCTGCCGTGTCATTGCCGCAGCACGCGCCGTGACAAAGAGATCGTCGCTCTGCCGTAATCCGAGCAGAGCCGGGCGCGCCTCGGCAAGATAGCGTTTCAGCCAGTCAATGGCGTGTTCGCCAAGCGGCACGAGACGTTCCTTGCCGCCTTTGCCGAACACGCGCACGATGCCCATGTCGAAACTCACCTCGTGCAGCCTCAGCGACACCAGCTCCGAAACACGCAGCCCCGTGGCATACAGGGTCTCAAGCATGGCGCGGTCACGCAGGCCGAGAAGCTGCCCGGTGCGCGGTGCTTCCAGCAAGGCGTCGATCTGCGCTTCCGACAACACCTTGGGCAGACGCGACGGTTTGCCCGGCATGGCGATTTTCGCGCTAGGATCGACGCCGATCCGCCCCTGCACCAGCAAATGACGATAAAACCGCCGCAAGGTCGACACATGGCGCGCCTGCGAGGATGCACGCAACGTGCGCGAAATTTCGGCAACGTATTGCATCAGCGCCCATTCGCCGGTCTCGGTCAGCGCCCCCAGACGGCGCGCCGCAAGCCAGCGCGCAAAATGGCTCAGATCGCTGCGATAACTCGCCAGGGAGGCCTTGGACAGACCATCCTCCAGCCACAGCGCATCGCAGAAAAGATCGATTTCCGCGCCATCGACGGGCAGCGCTTCAGGCGTTTTCATGCGCCAGCAGCCAGCGCTTCACCTCCAGCAGGAACCCACCGCGCTGCCGGGCAAAGCCGCCCAGCCGTCCCTGCGCGGCAAGCACCCGATGACAAGGCACCAGCAAGGGAAAGGGATTGGCGCCACACGCCTGCCCGACGGCACGCGGCGCGGTGCCGAGCCTCTCGGCCAGTTGGCCATAGGTCTGCGTTTGCCGCAGCGGAATCGCCGCAATCTGCGCCCAGACACGGCGCTGGAAAACGCTCCCGCAGGGGCGCAGCGGCAGATCGAACACGAAACCGGGACATTCCAGATAGGCACGCACCTGGCGCGCGGCTTCCGTCGCCAGGGCATTGCCGGCCACCTGTGCGGAACACGGCGCGAGATATTCGAGGCTCTCGATCGCCCGGTCGTCGCAGCGAATGGCGACACAAAAACCGGGGGCGGCAACCATCGCCTGATAAACCGCGCGAACCTCTTGCATGGCGCCTTAACCCCGTACCTGCCCCGAGCCGAGGACGATCCATTTCTGGCAGGTCAATCCCTCCAGCCCGACCGGACCACGGGCGTGGATTTTGTCGGTCGAGATGCCGATTTCCGCCCCCAGCCCATATTCGAAACCATCGGCAAACCGCGTCGAGGCATTCACCATCACCGACGAGGAATCGACTTCGCGCAAAAACCGCATGGCGCGGCTATAGTTCTCGCTGACGATACTCTCGGTATGATGCGAACCGTAGCGATTGATGTGCTCGATCGCCTCATCGAGCCCGGCAACCACCCTGACCGAAATGATCGGCGCCAGAAACTCGGTCGCGTAATCGTCCTCGCACGCCGGCCGGGCCTCATTGACCAGGGCACAAGTCTCGGCACAGCCGCGGATCTCGACGCCTTTGGCGCTCAGCATGGCCGCGACCGGCGGCAACAGACGCCCGGCGACAGCACGCGCTACCAGCAGCGATTCCGCCGTATTGCAGGTGCCGTAGCGCTGGGTCTTCGAATTCTCGACAATGCGCAGCGCCTTTTCCGCATCCGCCTCGTCATCCAGATAGACATGGCAGTTGCCGTCCAGATGCTGGATCATCGGCACGCGCGACTCGGCCAGCAGGCGCGAGATCAATCCCTTGCCGCCACGCGGAACGATCACATCGACGTATTCGCGCAGGGTAATCAGCTGCCCGACCGCCGCACGATCAGTCGTCTCGATCACCTGCACCGCATGCGCCGGCAAGCCGGCAGCCACCAGCCCCTGCTGCACCAGGCCGGCCAGCAGGCGATTGCACTGGATCGCCTCGGAACCGCCGCGCAAGATCGCCGCATTGCCCGATTTCAGACACAGCGCGGCGGCATCGACCGTCACGTTCGGACGCGCTTCGTAAATGATGCCGATGACCCCCAAAGGAACGCGCATCTTGCCGACCTGAATGCCGCTCGGACGAAACTTGAGCTCGCCGATCTCACCCACCGGGTCGGCCAGCGCGGCGATCTGCTCGACGCCCTCGGCCATCTGAAGCACACCTTTTTCGCTCAGCGCCAACCGGTCGAGCAGAGCCGGTTCCAGCCCGGCCTGGCGTGCCGCCTCCAGGTCGCCATGATTTGCCTGAAGAATTGCAGTAGAATTGGCGCGGATGTTGGCAGCGATATTTCGTAACGCGGCGTCCTTGACCCTGCTTTCGGCGCTGGCAACGCTACGCGAGGCCGCACGCGCCTGTTGTCCGACGCGCTGCATATACTGCGGGATGTCCATAAGCAACCTGTTTCTTCATGTGGGCAAAACCGGATTATAGCGAGCGGCGGAAAACTTCATCGAACCATTGTTGAAAAACGCACTCTCATGCTTACCAAAGCTGCCTCGCAAACCAAGATGGGAAAAAAGCTCATTCTGCCTGCCGAAGTAAAGGTCTGCGCCACCTGCAGTTACTGGGACGGCGAACGCACGATCGACTCCGAGTTACGCGTTGTGGTCGTCGAGGAAAGCTGCGCCGGCGAATGCCTCGTCCAGAACAAATGCTGCCAAGGGCTGAACGACGAGTTCGAATGGCGCGACGACTGCCTGTGGGAACATCTGGCGCCCGATGCCGAAGATGACGACGAGAAGCCGCTCTGAGACA
>CAYTWY010000077.1:5850-9132 GCA_964440925.1 uncultured Propionivibrio sp.
TGGGAACATCTGGCGCCCGATGCCGAAGATGACGACGAGAAGCCGCTCTGAGACAAAAGCGTAATCCTGCGATTTCTCTCAGAACGGCGGCTTGATTCTCCTGCGGCGCAAAAGCTCCACATCCGACACCTTCGCGCTCCGTCTCTCTAGCGCCGCGCTTTCGCGGCATCCACGGACACCGTGCACAAGCCGAGGCCAAGGCGTAAAAACGCGTTCCACACGTCGCCTGTCGCCACGCCCTTGATCATCCGGTCGATGGCCGCAGCCTGGGTCAGCGCGGTTTGCGCCGCACGCTCGCTCACTCGCTGCACAGCCCGCTTGAACAAATTCTGTCGCCCACCCCAGACGCGCGCCTCCTTGAGCAAGGCATCGAGCGGCTGCCCGGCACGCAAGCCATTCCTGACCTGCAGCAGCGCCCGAATTTCTTCGCACATCGCCCAGAGCACCAGCGGCGGCGCCTCACCCTCCTGACGCAGGCCATCGAGCATGCGCGACAGGCGCCCGAGATCGCCCACTAGGAGCGCCTCGCGCAGGCCATCGAGATCGTAGCGCGCCACGTTGAGCACCGCCTCGCGGATTTGCTGCGTACTCAGTGCGCCTTGCGGATGAAGCAAGCCGAGTTTGAGGATTTCCTGATGTGCCGCCAGCAGATTGCCTTCCACGCGCTCGGCGATGAAGCGCAGCCCTTCGGCGTCGGCAGTCTGTTTCTGTCGCCGCAGCCGGGCGGCGATCCAGCCCGGCAACTCGGCCAGACCCGGAGGAGTCAGCTTCAGGAGGACGCCGGCTTCGCCGAGCGCCTTCAGCCAGGCGGCTTTTTCCTCGGCCCAGTCGAGGCCGGGCAAGGTCACCAGCAACAACGCATCGGGAGAGGGATGGGCGCAATAGGCCTGCAACGCCGCACTGCCGTCACGCCCCGGCTTGCCAGCAGGAATACGCAGATCGACCAGCGTGCGCCCGCCAAACAGCGACATGTTACCCACCGCCTGCTGCAGCTCGCCCCAATCGAAGCCGGGCAGTGCCGTCAGCACCTGGCGCTCGTCGAAGCCGCGCTTGCGGGCAACCGCGCGGATGGCATCGGCCGCCTCGATGACCAGCAGCGGCTCGTCGCCATAAACGACGTAAACCGGGCACAGTTCCCGCTCAAGATGAGCTGCGAGCTGTTCGCCCCGGATCTGCATCGAACGACCTACTCGGCGCCGGGAGGCAGCGGCTTGGACATGGTCAGGCGGCGCATCAGCTGCTGCACCAGGTCGCTCTCCATGTCGCGCCAGAGCAAATCCTCTTCCTGCGTCTTGGCCAGCACGTCGGAGTCGGCGTAGGTCACATCGCGCGTCAGCTCGACAATGCCCGGCGGCAGCAGGTTTTCGCCCTTGTTATTGATGACGCGGTAGCCGTAGCGGTAGCGCAGGCGCTTCTCGCGCACCCGTCCGGCACTGGACAGGGAGAGAATGACCGAATCGCGCAACTCGTTGGCCGGTAGAAAAATCGCCTGCGCGTCCTTGGCCGAATCGGTAAGCCGCGTCGACCCGGAAGAGCGGATGGCCCGCTTCAGTCCCGCACCGATCACCGACGATTCGGCGACGGAAACGTAGATGCTCTCGTAGGGAAGCGAATACGCACCACGCAGCTGGAAGCCGCAGGCGACGGTCAGCAGCGCAAGAACGAGAGAAAACGACATCCGCAACAGAAAGCGCATCGCGATATCCTTAGACGACGAGGTTAACCAGCCGCCCCGGAACGACGATCAGTTTCTTGGGCGGTTTTCCTTCGAGATGCTTTTGCGCCACATCACAGGCCAGAGCCGCCGCTTCGATAGCCGATTTATCCGCTGTGGCAGGCACACACAGACTGCCGCGCAATTTGCCGTTGATTTGCAGCATCAGCTCGATTTCGTCCTGCACCAGCGCGGCCGGATCCACTTTCGGGAAAGCCTGGACACCGGCTGTCTGGCCAGGCTTCAGCTCGGCATAGAGGGCTTCGCACACGTGCGGAACAATCGGATAAAGCAGCAAAGCGACCGCTTCCAGGGCTTCCTGCCGAACAGCGCGAGCGGACGGTGAATCCTCCGTCAGTTTGGCATACGCGTTGAGCAGTTCCATCACGGCGGCAATGGCGGTATTGAATTGTTTGCGCCGACCATAATCATCAGTCACCTTGCCGATGGTCTGGTGTAATTGCCGACGGAAGGTTTTCAACCCGGCGGAAAGTTCACCGCCGGAATACCCGGCGACCAAACCACCGGAGACATGCTCGAAAACAATGCGCCAGACGCGCCGGAGGAAACGGTAAGCCCCTTCGACACCGGCATCCGACCACTCCAGCGACTGATCCGGCGGAGAAGCAAACATGATGAACAGGCGTGCCGTATCGGCCCCGAACTGGTCAATCAGGGCTTGCGGGTCAACGCCATTGTTCTTCGACTTCGACATTTTTTCGGTGCCGCCGATGACCACCGGCAGACCGTCACTGCGCAGGGTGGCCGCGACCGGACGACCGCGCTCGTCGCAGACCAGATCGACATCCGCCGGATTGATCCAGTCTTTCTTGCCGCCCTCAGCTTCGCGATAGAAGGTCGGCGCCACGACCATGCCTTGCGTCAGCAGATGGGCAAACGGCTCATCGAGCTTTTCTGTGCCGAACAGTCCGACATCGCGCATCAGCTTGGTCCAGAAGCGCGAATAGAGCAGATGCAGGATGGCGTGTTCGATGCCGCCGATGTACTGGTCGATGCCGCCTTTGCACCAGTAGGCGACGCGCTCGTCAACCATGGCCTGGTCGTTGTCCGGGCAGCAGTAGCGCAGGAAATACCAGGACGACTCGACAAAGGTATCCATCGTATCGGTTTCGCGCCGCGCCGCACCGCCGCATTTCGGACAGGTGCATTCGTAGAATTCGGGCATCTTCGCCAGCGGGCTACCGGCACCGGTGACCGTCACATCCTCGGGCAGGACGACCGGCAATTGTGCATCCGGCACCGGCACATCACCGCAGCTCGGGCAGTGGATGATCGGAATCGGGCAGCCCCAGTAACGCTGACGCGAGATCCCCCAGTCGCGCAAGCGGAACTGGGTTTTCTTTTCGCCCAGGCCTTTGGCCGCCAGATCGCGGGAAATCGCGTCGAACGCGGCTTCGTAATCGAGACCATCGTACTTGCCGGAATTCACGCACACGCCGAGTTCGGCATAGGCCTCCTGCCAGGGCGCCGTCACAGCGGCATAAGCGCCGGTCTGCGAGGCAATAGACATGCGGATCTCCAGCCCATACCTGGTGGCAAAGGCGAAA
>CAYTWY010000078.1:0-8900 GCA_964440925.1 uncultured Propionivibrio sp.
ACGCCTTGCTCGGTGGTGATTTCACAGCGGTCGTGTTCATCAACGCTCAACTGGCCGTCAAACAGATTGATGTTGCCGATGAAGTCGGCGACGAAACGGTTGCTCGGGCATTCGTAGATTTCTTTCGGCGTGCCGACCTGCAGCACGCGCCCGTGGCTCATGACGGCAATGCGCGAGGCCATGGTCATCGCTTCTTCCTGGTCGTGGGTGACCATGACCACGGTGACGCCGACCGATTCGATGATGTTGACCAGTTCGAACTGCGTACGCTGGCGCAGCTTCTTGTCCAGGGCACCGAGCGGTTCATCAAGCAGCAGCAGTTGCGGCTTCTTGGCCAGACTGCGCGCCAGGGCCACGCGTTGCTGCTGGCCGCCGGACAGCTGATGCGGTTTGCGTTTGGCGTAGGGCGTCAGTTGCACCAGGTTCAGCATTTCGTCGACCCGGCTGCGGATCTGGTCGATGGGCATGCCTTCGCGCTTCAGGCCGAAGGCGATGTTGTCCCAGACATTGAGATGCGGAAACAGGGCGTAGGACTGGAACATCATGTTGATTGGACGTTCGTAAGGCGGGAACGAGTCGATGTCCGTGCCGTTCAGGAAGACTTTGCCGGAGGTCGGTTTCTCGAATCCGGCGAGGATGCGCAGCAGCGTTGATTTGCCGCAGCCGGAGCTGCCGAGCAGGGCGAAGATTTCGCCCTTCTGGATGGAAATCGACACGTCATCGACGGCCACGACATCGGAAAAACGCTTGACCAGATTTTCGGTGTGCAAAAATCCCTGTTTGCCCGGGTCAAACTGATTCATACCTGTGTATTCCTGCGTCCGTGATTGGATGAAAAAAGCTGTGAATTACCGTCGGGTAATACACAGCCTGTTTTAAATGGCATGAAAGGCGAGGCGTTCCGCCTACTTGCCCTTCTTGAACACCGTGTACACGTTGCTCATCGATTCGCGCGCCTCGTTGCTGAAGCTGGAGGGGGAAATCATCTTCGCCATGTTTTTGGCATCGACGAAAATGGTTCTGTTGTTCACCATATCCGGCACGACATGCGCCGTCGCCGCCTTGTTGGCGGTGGCGTACGACATTTCGTTGGTCAGCGTGGCCGAGACCTCCGGACGCAGGAAGTAGTCGATGAAGGCAGCCGCGTTCTTCGGATGCTTGGCATCCTTCGGAATGGCCAGCGAATCGAAGAAGATCAGGCCGCCGCTCTTCGGCAGCAGCACTTCGATGTCGTTGCTGCTCTTGTTTTCCAGTGCGCGGCTGCGGGCGATGTTCATGTCGCCGGCCCAGCCGAGCGCGACGCAGGCCTTGCCACCGGCCAGATCGTCGATCATGGTGCTGGTGAACATGCGCACGTGCGGACGCACCTTGGCCAGCATTTCGCCAGCCGCCTTGTGGTCGGCCGGGTCATTGGAATAGGCGTTCCTGCCCAGATAGTGCATGGCCGGCGGGATGACTTCGGTCGGCGAGTCGAGATAGGCGATGCCGCAGGACTTGAGTTTTTCGGTGTAGACCGGGTTGAAAACCAGATCCCAGGCATTGTCCGGCAGCGGCGTCGAGCCCAGTGCCTTGGCGACCTTGCTCTTGTTGATCCCGACCGAGGTATAGCTCCAGGCCCAGGGAACCAGATAATCATTACCGGGATCGACGGAAGCCAGTTTGCCCATGATCGCCGGGTCGAGATTGGCCAGATTCTTGATCCGCGGCTTGTCGAGTTTCATCAGCAGACCACCGTCGATCTGCGATTTAGCGAACACGGCGCCCGGTACGACGATGTCGAAGCCGCTGTTGCCGGCGACCAGTTTGGCGTGCAGGCCTTCGTTGTTCTCGAAGGTCTGGTAATTGACCTTGATGCCGGTTTCCTTCTCGAAATCGGCCACCATGTTGGCCGGAATGTAGTCTGCCCAGTTATAGATGTTCAGAACTTTTTCCTCGCTGTTCGCCATCTGCTCGGCCGGAGCGGTGGCGGCGGGAGCCGGCGTTTCCTTTTTCCCGCAAGCGGTCAGGGCGAGCATGGAGAGGGCGAGCATGGAGAGGGCGTTCGCAAGGACTTTTCGTTTCATTCCGATAACTCCATTAAAAAACGGCGAGGGGGAAGAGGCCGAGTTTTTCCATGAAAATCAGGCGCGGGCAATTCTATCCCGAAACCCGTAAAAAAATGGACAGTGTTGCGCGGGTTTTTGCCGTGGTGGCTACATGATTTTGCATACAAACAACAATTTCGCTGGCACTTGCCCCGTCGGGTGGTAAAAACCGGCTGTCTGCTGGTCAGGGGGCACGCACGGCGTCCGGATTATACTGATTTTTGTGTCGCTCCCGCGCGCTTTCCGGTAGTCCGGACTTCGTAGGGACGGGGGGGCGGGAGAACACACGCGTTCGCCATATGAGCCTGCCGCACGCCGTGTTAACATTGAAACGACCTCAAGCGGACGAATTTCTCCATGACCCCATCAATCTCTGTCGGCATTATCGGCTACGGTTTTGCGACCAAAACCTTTCATGCGCCACTGGTTGCCAGTGTGCCGGGACTCCAGCTCGCGGCCATTTCGAGCAGTGATTCGGCCAAGGTGCGTGCTGACTGGCCGCAGGTGAGTGTCGAGGCGAGTGCGGAGGCGCTGATTGCGCGCCCTGACATTGACCTGATCGTCATTCCCACGCCGAACGCGACGCATTTTCCGCTGGCCTCTGCGGCGCTTGCGGCGGGCAAGCATGTGGTCGTCGATAAACCCTTTACCATCACGCTGGCCGAGGCGCGCGCGCTGCGTGATCAGGCCGCGAAGACGGATCGTCTGCTGTCGGTTTTTCATAATCGCCGCTGGGATGCGGATTTTTTGACCTTGCGCCAGGTGATGGCGACCGGTGATTTGGGACGGATCGTGCATTTCGAGTCGCATTTTGATCGCTATCGGCCGGACGTGCGGGTGCGCTGGCGCGAGCAGGCGGTACCGGGCAGCGGACGCTGGTTCGACATTGGCGCACATCTGCTCGATCAGGTGCTCCAGCTGTTTGGGCTGCCGGAATCCATCGCTCTCGATCTGGCCTTGCAGCGCGAGGTGACCGAGGTGGATGACTGGTTCCATGCCGTGCTGCACTACGGGCAGAGCCGGGTCATCCTGCATGGCAGTGCTCTGGTGCCGGTATCGCCGCCACGATTCACGGTGCACGGCCATCTGGGCAGCTTCATCAAGCAGGGGCTTGATCCGCAGGAGGAGGCGCTCAAGGCCGGCCATTTTCCACCCGCCCCCGATTGGGGGTGTGATCCCTTGCCGGCGATGCTTTCGGTGTGGCGCGATGGCGTGTGCCAGACGCGTGAGCAGCGCTGCGTTGCCGGCGACTATCCGGCCTACTATGCGGCGGTACGTGATGCCATCCGTGGCGTCGGGCCGAACCCGGTGACCGCGGATGAAGCGATCCGGGTGATCGGCCTGATCGAACTGGGGCTGCAGAGTGCACGGCAGGGCCGTACCTTGCCGGTTTTACCCACTGACTTTATTGCTTGAGGAATGACCATGTTACTTGAACAGGATATCGAACGGATTGTCGTGCAGGAAGCACGTCTGCACTTCAAGGCGTTCAATGCCGAAACGGCGTGGACGCTGGGCACGCTGCTGAAGACAAAGGCGGAAGCGCGCGGCGCTGCGGTAAGCATCGAAATACGACTGAACCATGAGACGGTCTTCTTCTATGCGATGCCCGGCACGGCACCGGCCAACGCCGATTGGGCGCGCCGCAAGCGTAATGCGGTGGAACTCCTGCAGCGCAGCTCTTACGGCATTGGGCTGGAATTCCAGCAGAAAAAGGATTCTCTGGAAAACAAGATGGGGTTGCCGACGCGTGATTACGCCTGTCACGGGGGCAGTTTTCCGATTCGTGTCGAAGGTGTGGGCTGTGTTGGGGTGGTGACCGTTTCCGGTCTGCCGCAGCGCGAGGATCACGCCATGCTGGTCGAAACCCTGGCCGGTCTGTGCGCCGTGCCGCTTGCCGAGATTGCCCTGGATTAAGCGTTGGGGCCTTTCCGAAACCCTGGTTGGGCAAAAGGGGTAAAGCAGTATCGGGCTTAGGGTAAAAATTTAGGGTAAAAATAAAGGGGACCTGTAATCAGGTCCCCTTTGTGTTTCATCGTCTGCCGATCCAGAACAGCGGATCGGCAGACGGTTTTACTTCAGGCTTTACTTCACGCCGTAGCAGGTGCGCAGCTTGGCGTAGTCGTAGAACTTGCTCTTCGGCTTGATCTTGGCGCTGTCGCATTCGACCTTGAAGTCGGTTTCCTTCTCGTTGAACAGCATGCGCACGATCAGCTTCTTGTCCTTGTTAACAAAGGCATCCCACTGGACGTTGGCAGCCATCGGCGAGACATACGGACCACGCCACTTGCTGGTCACGTGGGTATAGGGCACGCCGAGCGGCAGCGGCTCGAAGGTGTCCTTGATGCCGAGGATGGCGGCAAACGGGATGATCGTTTCGGCGTGGCCGAAGACGACCGAGGCCGCATAGGTCAGATCACCCTTGGCGATGTTGTCCATCTGGGCGAAGAAGTGGTCGAGCAGCGGCTGGGCGATGCGGATCGAGATGCGGTTCGATTCGATGGTGCCCGGACCTTGCTTGAAGAAGTTCTCACCTACGGTGGTCATTTCCAGACGCGAAGCCACATCGTCGTTGATGTACTGGCGGAAATCGACGCCAGCTTCCGATTTCATCGACGGCGAAATGATGTACAGCTCGTAGATCTGTCCGGCCGCCTCGACGATGTCCTCGATCTTGTCCTTGCCTTTGCCCTTGATGGTGTTAGTGAATTTGCCGTCGTCACTGGTGAAGGTGCCGCCGCCGGTGTTGGCGAACTTGTAGGTGCCGTTCTCGATCTTGGCGACGAACTCGGGCTTGAACAGGTAGAGCAGCGCGTCGCGTGCGGCCTTGACTGCCCACGGGCTGGTCGTCACCGATTTCTGTGCCGCCTTGAAGTCCTTGCTCTTGACGTATTTCACGTATTCGGCGCCGGTCTGGTAGGCCGAATACCACGGATCCTTCGGATCGGTGATTTCATCCAGTTCGGGTTTCAGACCCTGGAAGTAGCCGAGGTAACGGTTGCTGCCGTCGGGCTTGGCGCCAGGTTTTTTTGCCTTGGGGCCGGGGGCCGGCGGACGGACGACCAGTTTTTCCAGTCCCGGCACCTGCTTGACCAGCGTCCTGACGTAGGACAGGCCGCTGTCGACCGAGCGACCGTTGCCCGAGTCGATGTGCAGAATCTTGCGCGGCGCCTTGTCTGAGGCAGCCTGGGTAAACAGCGGCGCCATGCGCTTGACGGTGCGCTTGGCCATGTCGGCGTGTTCGGCCAGACCCATTTTGGTCAGGTTGCCGTAGCCAGGCTTGGAGACGCCTTCGACGCCGTAGCCGAGCAGGGCGTTGGCGCGCGTCAGGCGCTTCAGGTCGTCGCCGAGCGTCAGGGCGTGTTCGGTGAGGGCACCATCTTTCTTGGCCTGTTCCCACATGTTGTAGACTGCGAGGTCGTATTTCGGGCTGGTCAGGCCACGCGAACCGTGCCGCCACACCCCTTGCATGAAGATCGGGCTGAAGCCGGCTGGTGCTTTTTCGTAGGTCGCCATGTCCTGCTTTGGCTGATACGGCGTCTTGGTCGAGTAAAAGGTGGTTCTGCTCTCCGTGCTGGCTTGCGCGGGCAGCGCAAGGAGCAACGGCGTGACGATCGCCAGACTGCAGGCGATGGTTCTCCGGAAACTTGCAGGGTTCATCACTTTTTCCTTATAAAAGGGTGAAGCAGCAGAGAAGTTGACACGAAAAATGCACTGTCGGTGCATGGGGGACAATTTATAGCCCTTTACGATTTTTTGCAATCCCGGCCGTTTTTTCGTGCGCACGGCTATGGCGCGCGGCCTGGATTTCGCCCGCTGCCCTGGCTATAGTGAGGGTGTGCCGGCAGTCGCGGCAAATCCGGCACCGGCTGTACAGGCAGTTCCCGCCGCGTTTTTGGAGATGGTATGGTTGTTGTCCATCGCTCTTTAAAGATGACGGTGTAGCACGATTGACGGCGCAAAGCCGCTGACCTCGGCCAGGAGTGCCGGGGGTGAAGTCTCCCCGAAGCCCATGCACTGCATGGGCTTCTTCGTTGATGCGGGTGGCGGCGGTCGGTGCCGGATCAGGCGCGCGGGGCCGCGAGAAAAGTGTCGATGCGGCGTGCGAGCCTGGCGACGAGCTGGGCGTCCAGACAGTCGAAAACCTCCGGTCGCAGGGTGTTGTTCATCCAGGTGATCTGGCGTTTGGCCAGCTGGCGCGTGGCGTAGATGCCGCGCACACACAGTTCGTCTGCCGCGAGACGCCCGTCCTGCGCTTCCCAGACCTGGCGGTAGCCGACGCTGCGCATGGAGGGCAGGTTGGCGTGCAGGCGGTATTTTTGCCGCAGGCGGGCCACTTCCTCGTCCAGGCCGGCGGCCAGCATCGCCGCGAAGCGCTCGGCGATGCGTGCGTGCAGCACCCCGCGTTCCGGCGGCAGCAGACCGAGGGCAAGACCTTCGTAAGGCAGGGGGCGTGTTTGTGCGCTAGCCAGCAGAGCCGACAGCGGCTGGCCGGAGAGGCGGAAAACCTCCAGCGCGCGCTGGATGCGCTGGGCATCGTTTGGCTGCAGGCGCTCTGCGGTTTGCGGATCGACTTTGGCCAGTTGCGCATGAACAAACGGCCAGCCGTGAGCGTCGGCCTGTGCGTCAATATCCATGCGGGTTTCCGGGCATGCCTGCGGCAGGTCGGCCAGCCCCTGGCGCAGCGCCTTGAAATACAGCATGGTGCCACCGACGAGGAGCGGAATCCTGCCGCGCGCCGTGATGTCGGCCATCAGTGCCAGTGCGTCGTGGCAGAAGCGTGCCGCCGAGTAGGCTTCTTCCGGACTGATGATATCGATCAGATGGTGCGGATGTGCGGCCAGGGTTCGCGCGTCCGGCTTGGCCGTGCCAATGTCCATGTCGCGGAATACCTGCGCCGAATCGACGCTGATCAGTTCGAGCGGAAAGTGTTCGCAGAGGGCGATGGCGGCGGCGGTCTTGCCGCTCGCCGTCGGCCCCATGAGCAGGATGGCGGGAGGGGTGGGGATGCTTTTCATTTACCTTCCGCGCAAAAACAACCGATCGAGTTCGGCCATGGACAGTTGCGTCCACGTCGGGCGGCCGTGGTTGCACTGATCGGCGCGTTCGGTTACTTCCATCTGGCGCAACAGGGCGTTCATTTCCGGCAGCGAGAGCCGGCGGTGGGCACGGACCGCGCCGTGGCAGGCCAGGGTGGCGAGCAGTGTGTTGCGGCGGGCGGTCAGCAGTTGGCTGACGCCATGTTCGCGCAGCTCGGCCAGCAGGGCGCGGGTCAGCGCGGCGGGATCGGCGGCGTGCAGCAAGGCCGGAATACTGCGTACGGCAAGCTGGGTCGGGCCGAGCGGAGCCAGGTCGAAGCCGAGTTCGCGCAGCACGTCGGCGTGCTCTTCGGCGGTTGCCAGGTCGAGGGCGTCGGCGGCGAACACGGCCGGAATGAGCAGCGGCTGCGTGGCGAATGTGCGCGCGTCGGCGGCATGCTTGAGTTTTTCGTAAAGGATGCGCTCGTGCGCCGCGTGCATGTCGACCAGAACCAGCCCCTGGGCGTTCTGCGCCAGGATGTAGATGCCGTGCAATTGCGCCAGGGCGTAACCGAGCGGCTGGGTGTCATCGCCTGGGGTGGCGTTTTCCATGGCTGGCGCGGGCATTGCGGTGTGTGCCGAGGCGCTGAAGGCGAAGTAGGCTTCACGGCTTGCCGGTTCGCTGATGTGCAATCGGTGCTGGAAAGCAGATCCACTGTTGAAGCGGCTGAAGCCACTGAGGCCACTCTCCGCCGGCGTTCGCGGGGCAGCGGAAGCGGCGCTCGGTGCGCCTGGCGAGTCGTCTCTTTCCGCAGCGGCCAGGGGAGCCGACAAGCCGCGTTGTACGGCATGGAAAACGAACTGGTGCACGGCCCGGCCATCACGAAAGCGCACCTCGGTCTTGGCTGGGTGGACGTTCACGTCCACGCTGGCCGGGTCGACTTCAAGGAAGAGGCAATAGGCCGGGTAACGGCTACCGTGCAGCATGTCCTGGTAGGCTTCGCGCAGGGCGTGGCTGAGCAGTTTGTCGCGGACGAAGCGGCCATTCACATAACAGTACTGGGCGTCGCTGCGTGCCCGCGAATGGGCGGGCAGGGCGCACTGACCAAAGAGACGGAGTACGCCGGGGCCAGTGTCGAGGGTGCGTGATTCGGCGAGAAAGTCATCGCCGAGAATTGCTCCGGCGCGGCGGCGCGCGTCGCTGTGCGCCAGATGCAGGCTCGTCCGGCCATTGTGTGTCAGGGTAAAGGCGACGCCAGGATGCGCCAGGGCGATGCGTTTGACGGCCTCGGCGCAATGCGCGAATTCGGTCGCCTCGGACTTGAGGAATTTGCGTCGTGCCGGGGTGTTGTAATACAGATCGCGCATTTCGACCACCGTGCCGGCGGCCAGGGCGGCTGGTTCTGGCGTCGCTTGTACGGCATCGGAGAGTCGCCAGGCGTGCGCTGATCCGCTCTGCCGGCTGGTCAGGGTGAGGCGGGCGACGGCGGCGATGGAGGCCAGCGCTTCGCCGCGAAAACCGAAGGAGGCGACGCGTTCGAGGTCGGCGAGCGAGGCGATCTTTGATGTCGCATGGCGGGTCAGCGCCAGTACCAGCTCGTCGCGGGCGATGCCGTTGCCGTCGTCGGCAACGCGGATCAGCTTGACGCCGCCTTCTTCCAGTTGAATCTGGATCGCCGTGCTGCCGGCGTCGAGGGCGTTTTCCAGCAGTTCCTTGAGTACCGAGGCCGGACGCTCGACGACCTCGCCGGCGGCGATCTGGCTGATCAGGAGGTCGGGCAGGCGTTGAATGGCGGGC
>CAYTWY010000079.1:0-8622 GCA_964440925.1 uncultured Propionivibrio sp.
TGCCATTACCCGGCAGACCTGTATCTGGAAGGCTCCGATCAGCATCGTGGCTGGTTCCAGAGCTCGCTACTCACCGGTTGTGCCATTGATGGTCGTGCCCCGTACAAAGCGCTGCTCACGCACGGTTTCGTGGTCGATGGAAAAGGCATGAAGATGTCCAAGTCCAAGGGCAACGTGATCGCCCCGCAGAAGGTTTCCGACACCCTGGGTGCCGACATTCTGCGCCTGTGGGCAGCGGCGACCGACTACTCCGGTGAACTGTCGATTTCCGACGAGATCCTCAAGCGCGTTGTCGAAGCCTACCGCCGCATCCGCAACACCCTGCGCTTCCTGCTGGCCAATACCGCTGATTTCGACGCGGCGAAGGACATGCTGCCGGTTGAGCAGTGGCTGGAAATCGACCGCTACGCGCTGGCCATGACGCGCCAGATGCAAATCCAGTGCGAAGCCGATTACGGCAAATACGAATTCCATCGCATCGTGCAATCGCTACAGACCTTCTGCTCGGAAGATCTGGGCGGCTTCTACCTCGACATCCTCAAGGATCGCCTGTACATCACGGCCGCCGACTCACCGGCACGGCGTTCGGCACAAAGCGCGCTGTGGCATATCACGCAGACCTTCGTCAAACTGATGGCCCCGATCCTCTCATTTACCGCCGAAGAAGTCTGGCAAACGCTGAGCGGCACGACCAACGATTCGATCATGCTGCACACCTGGCAAGCCCTGCCCGCGCAAACCGATGAGGCACAACGGCTCGACAAGTGGAGCAAGATTCGCGCTTATCGCGCCGAAGTCACCCGCGCCCTGGAAGACCTGCGTGTCGCCGGACAGATCGGCTCGTCGCTGCAGGCCGAAATCGTCATGCAGGCCGACGGTGAGAAATTCGACCTTCTGTCCTCGCTCGGTGACGACCTGCGTTTTGTCTTCATCTGCTCGAAAACGACCCTCATCCGCAACGCCGAAGAGAAACTCGAATGCGCCGCACTGTCACACGCCAAATGTGAGCGTTGCTGGCATGTGCGCGAGGATGTCGGCACCGATCCCGAACATCCGGAAATCTGCGGGCGTTGCGTGAGCAATCTGCATGGCCAGGGAGAATCGCGTGTCTGCGCCTAAATTCAAACACTGGCTGATACTCGCCGCAGGGGTCGTGGTGCTCGACCAGATCAGCAAGTGGATCGTTCTTGGTGCGCTGCTTCCCGGCGAAACCCGTTATGTCGCACCGTTTTTCAACTGGGTGCTGACCTTCAACCCGGGGGCCGCGTTCAGTTTCCTTTCCGATGCCGGCGGCTGGCAACGCTGGTTCTTTACCGCACTGGCTCTGGGTGTCTCGGGCTGGATCATTGCCCTGCTCCGCCAGCACCCTGGGCAGTTCCGGCTCTCGCTGGCGCTCACCCTGGTCCTCGGCGGCGCGCTGGGCAACGTGATCGACCGTATCCGCTTCGGCGCGGTCGTCGATTTCATCCAGTGGCACGTCGCCGGTTACTACTGGCCCGCCTTCAACGTCGCCGATTCGGCCATCACCCTTGGTGCCCTGCTGCTGATCTGGGATCAGTTCGCGACGAAACCAACAGCGAACGACACGGTCGAATAAAAACTGAAATTAACCACGGAGAACACGGAGCAGTTCCTCAAGGATTGAGCCTTTCCTCGATTTTCTCCGTACCCTCCGTGGTTCAAGAGTCCATTCCCATGCACATCATCCTTGCCAATCCGCGCGGTTTCTGCGCTGGCGTCGATCGCGCCATCGCCATCGTCGAACGCGCCATTGAAAAATTCGGCGCGCCGATCTACGTGCGCCACGAAGTCGTGCATAACCGCTTCGTCTGCGACAGACTGCGCGCCAAGGGCGCCATTTTCATCGAGGAATTAAATCAGGTGCCCGAAGGCAGCACCGTCATTTTCAGCGCCCACGGCGTCGCCCGAAGCGTGCGCGAAGAGGCGGAATTGCGCGGACTGCGGGTTTTTGACGCCACCTGCCCGCTGGTCACCAAAGTGCATAATCAGGTCGTGCGCATGCGTGCCGAAGGACGCGAAGTGGTGATGATCGGCCACAAGGGCCACCCGGAAGTCGAAGGCACGATGGGACAGAGCGATGGCAGCATGCTCCTCGTCGAAACGGCCGACGACGTGGCAACGCTACAGGTGCGCGACACGGAGAAGCTGGCTTACGTCACGCAGACCACGCTGTCGGTCGACGACGCCGAAAAGGTAGTGACTGCGCTGCGCCAGCGCTTCCCGTCCATCTGCGGCCCCAGGCGCGACGACATCTGCTATGCCACACAAAGCCGGCAGGACGCGGTCAAGCAGCTGGCGCAAAGCTGCGACGCCGTCATCGTCGTCGGCTCGAAGAACAGTTCCAACTCCAACCGCCTGCGCGAAGTGGCCACCAACGCCGGCGTTCCGGCCTATCTCGTCGATCATGCAGCGCAAATCGACCCGGCCTGGCTTGCCGGTGCCACCTGCGTCGGCGTCACAGCCGGCGCTTCGGCCCCCGAGGTTCTCGTGCAGGAGGTGATCGAACACCTGGCGGGAAAAGCGGCCGGCACGGTAAGCTCTCTTGCAGGGACTGCGGAAGAAAACGTAACGTTTGCCCTTCCGAAAAATTTGCTGGAATAAGCCTTATTCTCCGCACTCATTCTCCAGCCGATTCGACAACGACCCGCATCACCGTTCCGACCTTACGGCCATTGAGTTCGCCCGGAACGAACGGCAAGGCATTGAACGCCTCCTCGACCTGATCGATAAAGTCATCGGACAGATCGTTCCGCTCCACCTCGACGTGAACAACTTTTCCGCGAAAATCGATCCAGAGAAGCAGAATGGCCTTTCCCGCAGCAAAGACTTCTCCGCGAGAAGGAAGAATCAATTCACCGGAAGTTTGTGGTTTGAGCGAAAGCTCATCGGTCGAAAAATATTTCTCTCCTTGATATCCCCACAACCCGATCCCTTCGCTGAGGGTCTCCTCCGAAGAATCCACCGCCGGAACCCACTCATTTCTGACTGGCTGATTGACGGCCTCTTCTGCCGGAACATTTTCACCCCCGACAAGTTCGCCGCTGTGCTCGATACGTAACGGTGAAAGTCTGGCATCCAACGCCAGAGAACGATGCGCCGCCCCCCTCTGCAGATGAGATCCGTGCCTTTCTCCGAAAAAAGCATGGCCGATGAATGCGAAGTGCAACACGCTGGAAACCAGCAAGCAGGCAACCAGACGAACATGGGGAAAGTTTTTTCGAGAGAGCATCATCGGTAAAAAACCATCGATACACAAAAGCGGCCCGCAGGCCGCTTTTGTTGGCCGTGATCGCCAGCAATCAAGGAATCAGTTCGCGCCATAAAACGCGCTTCCCGACAAATCCCGCCGCGGAAGATCCAAAAAGAACATGTTCATCGAGCGTCGGGGTCGGATTATTGGAGGTCACGACAGCGACTTTTGGAACGCCCTGAATATAGATAACGTTCAGGCCGACAATCGGTGAATCATATTTCACGGAAACCAGATTCGTACTATCGACGGAGCGGCCGGTTTTATAGTCGATGAAATTGAGCCAGCCATAGCCTCCCGGAGAGCATGCCGTATTCGAGGGCACGGTCGTCGGTACAAGAAGCGTCCCTTGCACCAGTTTGCTGTCGGTATTCGCCCGTTCGCCACTATCGGGAAAATCGAAATACCAGCCACGCCCGCTGTAGAAGTTGACCGTATTCGTCGACGTCGACAGCCGGGTTGCCGTTCCATCCGGATTATTCGCCAAAGACTGTGCAACCAGGCTCGTCCGCGGATTAACCAGCGTCGCCGTCGCGTCGTCATCCTTGATGGCATACTGCGTCTGCTTCTGCACGTTGGTCAGATCGGAAGTTTCCAGATATTTCCCGGTTCCGATGAATACAACGCGCTTTTCGGCGACTTTCCCCAGAACCGGGGTTGTCGTCACCGGCTGGGGCTGCGTTGCTCCCGTATCGGAAAACAGGGTCGCGAATTTCAACGCCGAACCGGTGCCGATGGCGGCACTTGCCGTGCTGTTGATATCAAAGCGCCAGACATTACCCAGCAAATCCCCTCCATAGACGTAGGAAACTCTGTTGCCCGTGGCTTCGGTATTCCATGCTGATATCTTGGCCAGACCGCTCGGTGTCGTCGTACTCCCGACGCCAGTGGCAATTTTACTGATGATGGCACCGGTTCCCGCATTGAGAACATACAGAAAACCCTTGCCGGTACCCGGGCTGGTGTTGTTGTAACCGGAAGTCAGCAGAACGACCCACGTGCCGTCAGCTTTCCGCGTAATCACCGGCTGGCCGTAGGTATATCCGAGATCATCGTCCTGAGCCACACCGATTCCGCCGCTTGTCGTAAACTCCCAGAGCAGGGCAGGCGCCACCGGATTGGTGATATCCAGCGCATAGTAACCGCGCCCCCCGGCATTGAGACCGGCGACGAGGATGGTCTTCCACACCGGATCGTCAGCGGTCGACGCCGTCGCTGCATAATCGGAATTGCTGCAGTTGGCCGTACAGATATCGGAGATGATCGGGCTGCCATTGACATAATTGGTATGCAAATCCTCGTAATTCTTGTCAGCCAGTTTCCACAGTTTCGGAATGACCATGCTCGGCACGTAAGCCCAACGCTCGATACCGGTATCGGCAGCGAAGGCATGCATCATGCCTTCGTTGGTTCCCATGTATACCGTTCCGGCACGACTCGCCTGCGCCGCAGCATAGGCGCTGTAACCGGCATAGGGATAGCTGAAGACCGGCTTGCTCATGTAGGCCGGCTGCGACTCGAGCGCATCGCCGAGAACCGCCTCGCGATAACGGTACAGTCTGTTCGCCACATCGTTGCTCGAGCGGTCTTCGTAGCCATACTGGCCGCGCAGGAATTTGATCAGATTGCTTCCCGCAGCCAGCGCTTTTTGTGTGCTCGAGAGCGACGACCACTGACTGAGCGTACTGATATGATCGGCAGAAAAATAATCCGGGTTCGTCGTAGCATACGCTGCATCGAAGTTGACCAGAACATTGCCACTGCCTGCCGTCTTGATCGTCCGCGTATCACTGCTGTCCGACACCATGGACCGCATCGTTCCGCTACAACTCGTCGCCACCTGCACTTTGCAATTCGTACCGTCAAGAATGCCGCCGTAGCATGTCGTCGCATTGGGCGTGACGCAGTTGTAAATCGTCACGTCGCCTTCCGTTTCGGCGAGAATCGTTCCGGGAGAAGCACAATTTCCCGCCGCGACATTTTCCACACACCAGTTTGCGGTCTCGCTGAACACGCCGGTCTCGGTATTGATTCCGCGCGCCTCCAGATTGCCTTTCCAGAGTTGCGTCGTGTAACTGGCCACATAGGCGTAATTGTTGTCCGATACGGGATTCAGGGTACTCGTCGCCGCGGCCGCCGCCGACCCCCTGCGCTGGCCGATTCCGGCCAGGGCATTGGACAAACCCGCCGCCAGCGAAGTCGGGTCGGTCGCACTGAAATAGGCGCCGCGTCCATTGACCGCCGCATGCCACATATCATCGACGTTTTCGACCTTGTCCGACCCGGGAATGGGCCAGGTACATGCGGTTCCGGCAGCCTGCCAGGAACAGATTTTCGGCGACGAAGTCAGATTGGTCGTACTGCCCAGTTTGACCGAGAAATAATCGCCCGCATTGTCTACCAGATAGCTGGGCGAATAGAGCATTTTCCCGCTGGCGCCCAACCCCAGGGTAAACGTCGTCATGTGCTGCTGCAGGTTATTATCGTCGCCGCGCACAAAAACGTTGTTCTCGCACAAGGGGCCGACCGTCGCTGGCGCAACCGGCGTTCCACAGTTGCCCAAGGCCGGCGTACGCAGGTCGGTCTGATAATAGTACATGGCCACATCGGCAAGCGTATCTGAAGTGCCGCCAGAACTTCCTGCCGTTTCCACCCGCTCCGAGACCACTTTGACGCTCGGATTCGGCACCGGCAGGGTCACCGAACTCACACAAGTTCCATACGTTGCCGAACCGCTATTCGTCCAGCTTCCTGGCGTGCAACTCTCCGACCCGGTGACTGTCGTCACACTCACCGAGCAAGCCCCTATTTGCGGCTGCGTTTTGAGGCGTCTTTTGCCCCCCCAACAACCCGAAGAAGAGCGTGTGTAATAATTTCGTGTATAGGTGATGGTCACTGTCGTATTGGACTGCGCGCCATCGTTATAGGGTCGTGAATACGGCCCATCCTGGTTGCCGACGGCGGTGCTGCCGTTGACCTTGAACCCGGCATCGCCATTCCAGTAGCCGTCGGAAGACAGAATGGTGAAGTTCTGCTGGCATGAGTACTGCACCGGATCGTCTCCCGACAATTTCCCGGCGTAGTAGCGGCCGGCATTGGCCAGCGCCTTGCGCAGTGGGGTACCGCTACTCGGCACTACACTGTACAGATCACTGTACCAACTGCTTCGCTGCGTCCCTTCGAAATCACCGACGGCGAGCGTCGTCGAATCGGAAGAATTGATGCGCATCAGACCGATGCGATAGCTGTTATCGAGCTGACTGAATGCCCGTCCGGCCGACGTTTTCATCATCTGCATGCGCGTGCGGTAAAAACTGTACCAGTTGGCAAAATTGGTCAGCTTGGCCGGCGTTGTATCGGGAAAAACGTCCGTTGTGAGGGTCATGTTGCCCGAAGCCTTGGTAATCACCGGCGTGTAGTTCGCCGCCGAGGTCGGCCCGGTAATGGTCACGACGCTCCCGGAGGCCACAGCACTGAATCCGCTCGTCGTCGTTTTCAAGTTGATCTGCGCGGCAATGTTTGCCGCAACCACACTGGTGCTGGTACTCGCCGTCGATGCCGCAAACAGCAATTCCACACCATTGACCTTGATGCTGCTCACCGACGTCGAAGTCGGGCTCGAGCCACTGACGGTGATGGTCGTGGTCTCATCGGTAGATAAGCGGCGCTTGCTGAAAACCGAAGTGGCCGATCCGATCGAGGTATTGCATTCGGTATAAAACGTGGAACTCGTATCGCTATACGTCTTGCTCGTTTGCGACCCACTGTAGGCGTAATAGAACGCCCCATAGGGACCGAGGGAATAGGCGCCTGAATTGCCAAGATACGAACCACTGCCGCTGTACGTTGAGTTGGCCGACTCGGGAACAAACCGGTTGGCAATGAACGCGCTGTTCAAATCACGCGTCGTCGTTGTGTCATCGAAGCCATTGTCGCGCGCAGCCGTAAAGACGGCATCGGCATAGACATTGCCGCTGGCATCGAGAGGCGGGTTATAGGTAATGTCCGGGTTGTAATAAACCGCATTGCACTGGCTGCTGTGGTAACCATACTTGGTACGGAAATTTCCGGCGATATCGGGCAGGTAGGTCCAGGTCATACTGCCCGAGTCGTCCAGGACGAACAGCACGTTCGGTTTCACGACCGAGGTCGTCGAGGTGGTCAACGGCGTTGTCGCCAGATCAACCGCCGCGGCATGCGCGAAAAACGGCAGCAGCAGCCCGCAACACAGGGCCATCGACAGCAGAAAATGCTGGCGGCCCGAACGATTATTCAGTCTCATGCTTGCCTCCTAATAGACAAATGCCTGCACGTAACTCACCGTGTTTCTCGGGCCGCGTGTCCTGCTGGTAATGCGTATTTGCGGCGACTGCCCGGCGGAAGGACATCCCGCCCCGGAACACACGTCCTGCGGCAAACGAACCTGCTGTCCGCTGTTATCCTGAACCGCGCTACTGAAAAGACAATCGGCGCTCTGGATCGGCTGATTCTCATTGCGACACATGCGCTGGATGATGTATTGAACGGTATTGCCGCTGCCATCGGTAACCGGGGCCACTGCCGTGATCGCATTCCACGGCGCATCGTCAAAAAGGCTTGCGACCGAAGTTACCGAAGAGTAGTAGCCCCGGCTGGCGTCCGTCTGATTGAATGGATGATCGGGGTTGTTGATTGCATTGAGAACACTATTGGCCGTCTGGATCGTTGCAAGCCAGTTCATGCCCGCCTCGACTCCGGCATCGGCAGATACCGTCGCCGACTGTTTGAACGCCAGATTGCCGGCGATCAGGGTGCTGGTGTCGACCGAACGGATGAGCGCCACGGCAGCCAGCGACAGCACCACCAGCGCAATCAGGGCAAAGAACAACACCAGGCCCTTCTGTCTTGCTCTGACAGCCTGCCCCGGGAGAAAACATCGCGTTAATTTCATAGCGTATCCTTCGACCAGACCACATTACGCAACGGGATAATGGTCTCGAAAACCCGGTAACGATAGCGTTGCCAGTTGGGGTCGCCGACGCTCAAATCAATCTCCGGTGCCGGAGAATCCTCACTCCCGGCCCAGGCGCACAAGCCGGTCGGCTGCGCTTCGGTCAGCGAACTGCACGCACTGGTCACCGCACCGGGTTCCATTTTTGCATTGCGCGCCACGACAGCAATACGCACCGCTTTGATGCGGTTGCGGTTGGCTACGCTGGGGGTGGCCCATGTCGCATCGGAAGGATCGACCCACTGGGTAACCCGGTTGGAATCGGCCGCAGCGGCAATGCCGTATTGCGCCTGCAGGTTGACGATCCCCGCTGCACTGGGAACCCCTCCGCGGACGAGGTTGCCATCGACGACCGAATAAG
>CAYTWY010000080.1:0-8560 GCA_964440925.1 uncultured Propionivibrio sp.
GCCATCTTCATGGTGCAGGGGGCGCTGATCGGCTTCATCGGTCTTGGCCTCGGCATCGTCGGGGGCGTGACGCTGGCGCTCAATGTCGACGTGGTGGTGCCGTTCATCGAGCGCCTGCTCGGCACGCAGTTCATGTCCAAGGAGGTGTATTACATCTCCAACCTGCCGTCCGAGTTGCAGTGGAGGGACGTGTTTACGATTACCGGCGTGTCTTTTGTCCTGTCGCTGGTGGCGACGCTTTATCCCAGCTGGCGTGCGTCGCGCGTCAATCCGGCGGAGGCGCTGCGCTATGAGTAATGAAAAGAATGTGGTTCTGGCCTGCCAGGGGCTGAAAAAAATCTATCGCCAGGGAACCGGCGAGGGTGCTGAAGTACCGGTTCTGCTCGGCGTCGATCTGCAGATCATGGCCGGTGAGCGGGTGGCCGTGGTTGGCGCTTCCGGATCGGGCAAGAGTACCTTGCTGCATCTGCTCGGCGGGCTCGATACGGCGAGTGGTGGCAGCATCCAGCTGATGGGTAGCGATCTGTCCACGATCGGTGATGCCGAACGCGGTGTCCTGCGCAATTGCCATCTCGGCTTCGTCTATCAGTTTCACCATCTGCTGCCCGAATTCTCGGCCTTGCAGAATGTGGCCATGCCGCTCTATATCCGCCGTCTTCCAAAGGCCGAGGCCGAGGAGCGGGCGGCCGCGGTGCTGGCCGAAGTGGGCTTGTCGCACCGTCTCGATCACACGCCATCCGAGTTGTCCGGCGGCGAGCGTCAGCGCGCGGCCATTGCCCGTGCGCTGGTGACCGAACCCGCCTGCGTGCTGGCCGACGAGCCGACCGGCAACCTCGACCGGCAGACCGCAGAGAGTGTGTTCGAGCTGATGCTGGCGCTCAATCGGTCAAAACAGACCAGCTTTGTGATCGTGACGCATGATCCGGCTCTGGCCGGGCGCGCCGAACGCATCCTGACCCTGCGCGATGGGTGCTTTGCCGCGGCCTGATCTGACGCGGCGGCGGGCGCTGCCGCCTTGCGCCGATGCCGCCCTGCGCGGCGGTGCGCTCCGCCCGTAGCGCCTTGCCGCGCATGCGCCTCGCCATTCTTGCTTTTACCGTCGGGATTGCGCTGTTGCAGGTGCAGGCCGCTTTGCCGCCGCTCGCCTGGCTGGCGGGACTGGCGGTTCTGGGGGCTGGGGCGCTGTTCGCCGTGTGGCGCCGGCGCCATTTGGCGTGGCGTCTGGTGGCGCTGTTCGCCTGTCTCCTGCTCGGCTTTGCCTGGGCCGGTTACCGGGCTCAGCTTCGTCTGGCGCAGCAACTACCTCTGGCCTGGGAAGGGCAGGTGATCGAGCTTACCGGCGTCGTTGCTTCCCTGCCGCAACGCTTCGAGCGTGGCGAGCGCTTTGTCCTTGATGTCGAATCGGTGCACACGGCGCAGGCGATCGTTCCCGGGCGGATTTTGCTGGCCTGGTATCACGCCTGGGACAAGGTACCTGAAGCGGCGTCCGGGGCGGACGAGGAAGACGGCGCCGACGACGCTGCACCGGCGCCAGCGGCGCTGCCGCGCGGTGTGCATCCGGGCGAGCGCTGGCGGTTCGTCGTGCGCCTCAAGCGGCCGCACGGCAATGCCAATCCGTATAGCTTCGACTACGAGGCCTGGTTGCTCGAACGCGGTATCCGGGCGACGGGATCGGTTCGCGTAAAGGCGGCACCGCAGCGCCTCGATGCCTTTGTGGCGCGCCCGGCCTACGTTGTCGAGCGTATGCGCGACGCCATCCGGCAGAGGTTTCTGGATGCTTTGCCCGAAGCGCCCTATGTCGGCGTGCTGACCGCGCTGGCGGTCGGCGATCAGCGTGCCATCCCCGCGGCTCAGTGGCAGGTGTTCAACCGCACCGGGGTGACCCACCTGATGTCGATCTCCGGATTGCATGTGACGATGGTGGCGGCGCTCCTGGCTTTTTGCGTAAACTTTCTCTGGCGGCGCAGCGAGCGCCTGATGCTGCGCCTGCCGGCGCAAAAGGCGGCGATCCTTGCCGCCTGGCTTGGCGCACTGGCCTATGCCTTGCTGGCCGGCTTCGAAGTTCCGGCACAGCGCACGCTGTACATGCTGAGCGTTGTTGCCGCGGCGCTGTGGTCGGGGCGCCATCTGGGCGTTAGCCGTACGCTGTTGCTGGCGTTGCTGGCGGTGTTGCTGCTCGATCCCTGGGCGGTGCTGTCGATCGGCTTCTGGTTGTCCTTCGGCGCCGTGGCCGTGCTTTTCTATGTCGGCGTAGCGCGGGTGGCGGGGGCCGCCGGTAGCGATTTCGGCCTGTTCCGCTGGGGAATGACACAGTGGGCGGTGACGCTGGGCAGCCTGCCCTTGCTCCTGCTCTTTTTTCAGCAGTTTTCTCTCGTCTCGCCGCTGGCCAATGCGCTGGCCATCCCGGTGGTGAGCTTTGCCGTGACGCCACTGGCGCTGCTCTTTGCCGTTCTGCCGTGGACGCCGTTGCTGCAGTTCGACCATGAACTGCTGCGGTTGCTGCTGTTGGCGCTGGAATGGCTGGCGCATTGGCCAGTCTGGCAACAGGCCGCCCCGCCCGGATGGGCGGTTCTGCTGGCGCTGCTGGGCGTGGCCTGGCTGCTCTTGCCGCGCGGCTTTCCGGCGCGCTGGCTGGGGCTGTGTCTGTTGCTGCCGGCGCTGTTTCCGCCGCTGGCGCGTCCGCCGGCCGGCGAAGTCCGGGTCGATGTGCTCGATGTCGGCCAGGGGCTGGCGGTTCTGGTGCGCACGGCCGGGCATGCGCTGCTCTACGATACCGGGCCGCGTTATGGCGGCGACGCCGATGCCGGGGCGCGCGTTGTCGTGCCGTATCTGCGCGCACTCGGCGTCAGGGCGCTCGATGTGCTGGTTGTCTCGCATCGCGACAAGGATCACGCTGGCGGCATGGCTTCGGTGCAGGGCGCGCTTCCGGTGCGCCGCCTGCTTTCCTCAATGCCCGAACTGCAGGGCGATCTGTGCGCTGACGGTCAGAGCTGGGCGTGGGACGGCGTTGGTTTTTCCATCCTGCATCCGGAGGCTGGCGCCTACCGGGAAGCGAAGAAGAAAGCGAACAGTCTGAGCTGCGTCCTGCGCGTCGATGCCGGCGGCCAGCGCCTGTTGCTGACTGGCGACATCGGGGTGGCGGAGGAGAAAGCCCTGCTGGCGCGCGCTTCCGAACGTCTGCGTAGCGACGTGCTGGTGGTGCCGCATCACGGCGGGAAAAATTCGTCGAGCGCGGAATTTGTCGCCGCCGTGGGCGCGCGCGAGGCCATTTTCTCTGTCGGTTACCGCAACGCCTTCGGCCATCCGCGCCCGGAAGTGCTCGAACGCCATGCCGCCAGCCGTCAGTGGCGCACCGACCGCGACGGCGCGCTGCAGGTGGCGTTGGGCAAGGTGCCGCATGTACTGTCCTGGCGGCGGGAACAGCCGCGTTACTGGCATGGACAATAAAGGGAGCTGCACCATGGCACATGGTGGAAAAGAGGACGCTGGCAAGGGTGAGCCGGTGGGGGCCGCTGGCGGCGCGCCCCGTATCGAGTGGCTCGAATGCGGCGCGCCGTGCCGTGCGCTCTGGCGTTCGGCGGCAGGGAGCACGGCGCCTGCGCGCGTCTCCATTGCCGATGACCACATGCGTGCCGATGCCGCTTATCGTCTGGCCTGCGCGGGGACGGCGCTGTTGTGGCGCGGTGATTTCCAGAATGCCCGACAATTGCTGCAGGCCATGGCACGCCGCGTTGATGGTCAGCGCGGCAAGGCCCGCAAAGGCCAGGCACCGTCGTTGCGCGAGGCTTTCCACCGCTACCGTCTGGCGCAGGCGCAGCGGGCGCGCATCCTTGGTCAGCTATTGATTCCGGTGCAGGCCGGGCATGTCATTGCGCTGCGCCGCGCACCGGACGTGGGCGAAGCCTGTGCGCAGGCGCTGGGGCCGGCCGAGGCGGCCTACGTCATGTCGCTGCGCGACCTGCTCGGCATCGTCGGCGCCTACGAGTGGCGCAAGAAAGGCGTCGAGATAGCCGCCCTCGGCGCGCGCATTCATCCGCATTACGGCGTTTTTTCTCCGGTGCGCGGCGAGTATGTCGATCTCGTCGCCGAGGCGCCGCTGCCGCAGGCGCTGGCGGCGTGCAATGTTGCTTTCGATGTCGGCACCGGCACCGGCGTGCTGGCGGCGGTGCTGGGGCGGCGCGGGGTGGCGCGGGTGGTGGCGACCGATCAGGATGCGCGTGCGCTGGCCTGCGCGCGCGAGAATCTTGCCCGCCTGGCGCCGCAGACGACGGTCGAGGTGCTGTCGGCCGACCTCTTTCCTTCCGGCCAGGCCGCGCTGGTGGTGTGCAACCCGCCCTGGCTTCCCGGGCGGCCGGCCTCGCCGCTTGATCACGCGGTGTTCGATCCGGACAGCCGCATGCTGCGCGGTTTTCTCGCCGGGGTGCGGGCGCATCTGGCGCCGGGCGGCGAAGCCTGGCTGATCATTTCCGACCTGGCCGAGCATCTGGGTTTGCGCACGCGTGACGAACTGCCGGCCCTGATCGCTGGCGGCGGTTTGCAGGTGCTGGCGCGGCACACCGTGCGACCGCGCCATGGGCGTGCCAGCGATCCGGACGATCCCCTGTTTGCTGCCCGCGCTGCCGAGGTGACTTCGCTCTGGCGCCTTGCTGCGCTGTCCTGAACCGGGCGCGGTCAGGGCTGTTCCGCCCGGCTGCCGGCCGGCGCACCGTTCTGGGGCGCCATGCCGTGCATGCGCACCATGCGCTGCTTCCTGGCGCTTTCTGGCGCTGACGAAGGGGCTTTGCGGCGGCGCCGCGCGGGAGGATTTGCTCTGTTGAATCAGTCGCCTTGCGCTGTCCTGGCGCTTTTGCTGCGCCTTGGCACGGCTTTTGCGAAAGGTAGGGCAACGATCATTTTTGCCTTGCCATTTCCATGTGTTACCCCATCTCCGCCTCTCCGTTTGTGCCGGGTTCCGTTCCGGTTTCGGCGTCTTTCGCCGGGTACACCCTGCATAGCCATTTTCAGCCGATATTCAGCCTGTCGATGCAGCGTCCGGTTGGTTACGAGGCGCTGTTGCGCGCCCGCGACGCCGCCCGGCAGCCGGTAGCGCCACCGGCCTTGTTCGAAGGGCTCGATCTGGAGCAGAGCAAGGATCTCGACTGCCGCTCGCATCTCCTGCATCTGGAGAATTTCATCGCCCTGTCGGCGGAAAAGAGCTGGCTCTTCCTCAACATGACGCCCGAGGTGTTCATACGCGCGCGCCATGCCGCGTCGGGCCGGAGCTTTGGCGATGTGCTGGCACACTTTGGCATTTCGCCGTATCACGTGGTGATCGAGGTGCTGGAAGAGGCGGTGCGCGATTCGAATGCATTCGAAAATGCGGTGGCTTATTTCCGCGAACTCGGCTGTCTGATCGCGCTGGACGATTTTGGCGCCGGCAGCTCGAACTTCGACCGTATCTGGACCGTCCGCCCGAAGATCGTCAAGCTCGACCGCTGTCTGATCCAGCAGGCCACGCAGCGGACGCGCGTGCGCCGTATCCTGCCGCAACTCGTCTCCCTGCTGCACGAGGCCGGAGCCATGGTTCTCGTCGAGGGGGTCGAAACGGAAGAGGAAGCCTATATTGCCCTCGATGCCAACGCCGATTTCGCGCAGGGCTATTTTTTCGGCCGGCCGCAGGCCGGTCTGGTTGATGCCGCCGAGGGCGGAGGCAAACTGCGCGGCGTCTGGGATCATTTCGATGCGCAGTGGGGGCGCGATGCGCAGCGCCGCCAGAACGCCATTTTCCCTTATGTGAAGGCCATCGGCCAGGCGTGTGCGCTGCTTTCCGACGGGCACACGATGGAAGAGGCCTGTGCCGGATTCTTTGCCCTTCCCGAGTCGACCATCTGCTACCTGCTCGACGAGAAGGGGCAGCAGATTGGCGTCAACCAGTGGGGGCACCATTCGGAATTGTTTGCCGACCCGCGCCTGGCGCCGCTGAAATATACGAAGAACGCGCGCTGGTCGCGCTGTCCGTATTTCCGCCGGGCGATCGAATGTGCCGGACAAATCCAGGTGACGCGGCCTTATCTGTCGATTTCGAGCGCCAACCTGTGCGTCACGGTGTCGGTCAGCTTCCGGCATGCGGGACGAACGCACGTCGTCTGCGGCGACATCCACTGGCGGCGCGAAATGGGTCAGTGATGCGGGGTGGTTATGCGCGAAGGGGGGCGAAAAGGGGGGGGCGACGCCGGGCGCTTATCCCCGGACGGAACGATGGATCAAGGATGGATGGGAGTGCGAATGCTGAAAAGTGAGCTGATGGATCTTTCCGTGCCGGAGAGGAAATGGCTGCCGTGGTTGGGCAAGAGCGGAAAACTGGCCCTGCGCTGGGCGACCTTTCTTAACCGGCGGCGTTATCCGTGGCTGGAAAAGGCCTTCGAGAGCATCGCACAGACGCGCGTCCGGCTTCTGACCGATTGGGCCAACCTGCAGTGGGCGCATCTGGAAGGATTCGCCAAGCTGTTTCCGGCCGGCGCCCTGCCGGATAGCGACTGGCTGGCGGCGCGTCTGCGCATCTGCCGCGATTGCTCCGAGCTTTTCCTGCTCGACGTACAAGGGCGGGTCGTGGCCTCCAGTTATCCCGCCCATGTCGGACAGGAAGACGTGCCGGCCCAGGCCGTGGCGACGGCTCTGCAGCAGCGCCTGCTGTACGGTCCTTATGTCGATCCGCTGACGCTGCAAATCGGGCCCAGTTCGTCGCCTTTCCACGACGCGGTAACCTTGCTGTTCCTGTATCCGGTTTTTTGCGCCGGGGTGTTGCAGGCGCTTTTGTGCGCCAGGATTCCCAACGACGTGATCGGCGATCTGATCCAGCGCGAGGGCGGGCATGTCTTTCATGAATCGGGCGACAACTATCTGTTCATGGCGCGTTCAGTCAGCAATTCGTCGATCCAGCCGGGCGTGGCGCTGTCGCGTTCGCGTTTCGAAGATCGCTCGTTCTCCCTTGGCGACAACCTCAAGGACGGCGTGCAGACGGCTTACGGTGTGGTGCGGGTGAAAAACCATACCGAGCTGGAACTGGTCTTCAACGATCCGGCCAGCAAGCGGCTGCATCCCGGCGTGCGCGAGACGATCCGCAAGGGCAGCAACCTGTTCGTGACCTATCCCGGCTATTCCGATTACCGGCATATCCCGGTCATCGGCAAGGGGGTGACGTTCCAGATGCCCGGTTCGCCGGATACCTGGGGCATGATGTGCGAAGCCGATCTGGAAGAGGTTTATCGCCTGCGACCGATATCCTACCGTGTCGGGCGGGTGCTGCTGGGGGCGCTTGCCACCGCCAGTGCCCTGTCGCTGTCGATCTGTCTTGGTCTGGAGCTGGACGGCGTGTCTTCCCTGCTGACGCAGCTGGTGGCTCTTGTCGTGGCAATGTTCTTGACGCACCGCTTGTATTTTCTTCCCTTGTCTGGGCGCATCATGCGCATGGCGCGAACCCTGCAGGATATCGTCGAGGGTGGCGGGAAGCTTTCTGTCCGGCTGGATAAGCCGGGTGACTATCGTGACGAGGTTACGGCGACGGGGCAATGGGTCAACAATTTCATCGACCGGATGGAAACCTTGCTGGAGCATGTTCTTTGCATCAACCGCGAGGTGAGCGCGGCCAACAAGGCGCAGGTGCTGGCCAGCCGGAGCATGAGCCTGCGTGCCCAGAACGTCTTCGATTCGATGCGCCAGATCGAGGAATCGCTCGCCGAACAGATGCGGGAGATCGATACGGCGACTTCCCAGGCCAACAGCATGCGGCAGGACATGGGGCGCTCCTTCGCCGCAGCACAGGAGCAGTTCGAGGATCTGCAGCGCATGTCGGGCGCCATCCGGCAGCGGATTTCGCATTCGGCCGCAACGATCGGCGAGTTGCAGCAAAGTACGGGCGAAATCAGGCAGATTACCCGGGTGATCAAGGAAATCGCCGACCAGACCAACCTGCTGGCGCTCAATGCGGCGATCGAGGCGGCGCGCGCCGGCGAGGCCGGGCGCGGGTTTTCCGTCGTTGCCGACGAAGTGCGCAAACTGGCCGAACGCACCGGCACGGCGACGGTCCGCATCGGAGACATGATCGACGGTGTGCAGGCGCAGGCCAACCGGGCGGTCGATGCCATGCAGAATGGCATGGAGGAACTGGAGGCCGGACTGGAACTGGCCGTCAATAGCGCGGCCGACAGGAGCGGCACGGAAGGCATGCTGAACAACATGCTATCGACAATCCAGCAGATCGCCCAGTCGTGCCATGCGCACAGCCAGCGTATCCAGTCGGTGGCGGGGACGGCCGGGGTCATGCGCGTTGCCCTGACGCAGTCCGAACAGAGTCTGGAGGCAACTGCGGCGGCGGTGCACAAGCTTGAAGGACTGGCCGCCCAGTTCGGGGCGGATGCCTGAGTGAAATCGTGATTTTCTGTGCGGCAAGGCGCGGTCCGGGCGTTCTGACAGGTGCCTTGGGGCGACTTTTATTTCTTGCAATGCCTCCCGGAATGGTAGAATGCGCGCCATTGTTCCACTACTGAGACGGACACATGTTTGCTCGATTCATGCCCAAAGA
>CAYTWY010000081.1:0-8465 GCA_964440925.1 uncultured Propionivibrio sp.
GCATCGGTCGCTGGCGCAGATTTTCTGTTGTGCCGGTATTCTGGCGGGCGGGTGTACCCATGCGCTGGCGCAGGAGGCCTTGCGTGTCGATCCGGTGCTGCTCGGTCTGCCGCCTGTCAAGCCGAGCGACGCCCCGGTGCGTCCGGAGGCGTCTCCGGCAAAGGTGAGCGAGGCGGTTGCCGCCGAGGCCGTTCCGGTGCCAGCGCCGGTCGTCGAGAAGACGACGATCGCTTCCGAAAGCATGCCGAATCGCGGTAAGACGGATAAGCCTGGAGGGCAAGCGTCTGCTCCGCGAAAATTGCCCGCTGCCGGCGATAATGCGCAAAAGGCGCGTGTCGCGCTCCCGGCGGACGTTTCCGTTCCGGCTCCGTCCCCCGAACCGGCACAGCTTCCGGCGCCGGCTGTTGTTCTTCCCGCGCGCGCCGACAAACCGTTACCTCCCCCTTCGTCGCGCCAGTTGTCGCCGCCGACGCGGCCGGTACAGAGAAGCGAGAGTGAGAGTGCAACGGCGGCACGCGTGGCGCAGAATTATCCGGCCCCCGGAAATGTCCGTTCGTCCGCGTCGACAGCGCCTTTGCGCGTCGATCCGGTGCTGCTTGGTTTGCCGCCGGTGCAGGCGGTGCACTCCGCAACCCCGGCGGCAACGGGCACGGAGAGCAGCCGAGCCGAAGCGCGACCGGTGCCGTCGGCCGTGGTCAAGGCGCGCCCTCTCGATAGTGCCGCGCCGGCCTCATCCCCGGTGGCCACCGTCGCGCCGACGACAAAAATTGCTCCGGCTGGCGGAGTCGCGCCGGCGGCGCGTGGGCAAGGCATGCCGGCGCTCGCTGGTGCCCGGCCGCATTCTTCTGCCCTGCCGCCGCTACGCGTCGATCCGGCCTTGCTCGGGCTACCCCCGGTGGCGCAGGCTCGTACGGCGGATGCTCCGGTGGCGGAAACCTCGTCTGCCGTCTCTCCGCTGACCGGGCTGGAGGCTACCGTGGCGGAAGCACCCGGCGTGACGCCAGGGCTTTTCGATGCCGCTGATGCTTCGTCGGCGCTGGATTTGCGTGCTGCGCGCGCATTGGTCGCCCTGCCCCGGGAAAGCGAAGTGCCGCGCCCGGTTTTCCTCAGCGCACAGCAGATGAGCGGCGAGATCGAGCGCGAGTTCGTGGCCGAAGGGAATGCCGAGTTGCGCCGGATCGGAACCGTGGTCAATGCCGATCGGCTGACCTATTGGCCGATCGACGACGAGATGGAAGGCGAAGGGCAGGTGCGTCTGGCGCAGGGGCTGGACGTGATCAGCGGTCCGAAGATGCGCCTCAATTCGTTGACCCAGACCGGCTTCTTCGACCATCCGGCGTATTTCCTCAAGCGTCAGCCGCCACAGCAAGACCCGGCGGCGCAACGGACGCTTGCCTTGCAATCGATCGAGAATGCGTCGCGCGGGACGTGGAATTCCGGCTTTTCCGCACCGAGTGTCGGCGCCGGGGTGGCGTTCAAGGACGATAAGAAAACCGTACGCACGGCGACCGAGGCGCATGGTGAGGCCGAGCGCATCGATTTCCTCGGCGAGAACCAGGTACGGATCAGTCAGGGGTCCTATTCCACCTGTCCGGTCGGTAACGATGACTGGTACGTGAAAGCGGCGGAGTTCCATCTCGATTACGACCGCGAGGTTGGCGAGGGCAAGGATGGAACCCTGTATTTCAAGGACGTGCCGCTCTTCTCTTCGCCCTGGCTGTCGTTTTCACTCAACAATCAGCGCAAGTCCGGTTTCCTTGCGCCGAGTTTTGCTTCGAGCAGCGATAGCGGGATCGAGTTCTCGCTGCCTTATTACTGGAACATCGCGCCGAACCGCGATGCGACGTTTACCCCGCGCCTGATCAGCAAGCGCGGTCTGCAACTGGGCGGCGAGTTCCGCTATCTCGATCGCGCCCATGGAGGGGTGTACCGGGGCGAAACGCGTTTCGAAACGCTGCCATCGGACAAGCTGAAAGACGGCGACAGCCGTTACGGCGTGTCGCTAAAGCATGCGCAAAGCATGGCCAAAGGTTTTTCGGCGCAAGTCAATTACAACAAGGTTTCCGACGACGATTATTTCACCGATCTGTCCAGCGATATTTCGAAAACCTCGCAAACCCAGCTGTTGCAGCAGGGGCTGTTGAGTTATGGCGGTGGCGGCTGGTGGGGTGCGACAGTGAATTTCCAGCAATACCAGACGCTGCAGCCCGACGCCAAGAACCCGGTGCTCGAGCAGTATAAATTGCTGCCACAAATTACGCTGAATGCGCGCCGGCCCGATTTTTACCGTACCGACAGCAGCTTCTTCGGACAGTATTCGAACTTCTCGATCGACAGGCGTACGCAGGTCTGTCGCAGCGACAGCAGCAAGACCTGCCTGTATCCGGATGGGCAACGCTTCGTGCTCTACCCGCAGGTGGCTGTGCCCTATGTGACGCCGGGCTGGTACGTGACCCCCAAGTTCGGCCTCAATGTGCGCCATTACAGCCTGTCCGAACAGGCGCTTGGCGTGTCGGATACGCTGACGAGCACGTTGCCGGTCTTCAGCCTTGATTCCGGGATGACTTTCGAGCGTTCCAGCACCTGGTTCGGACGCGACTACATGCAGACCCTGGAGCCGCGTCTCTATTACCTGAACATACCGTACAAGAATCAGGACGATATTCCGAATTTCGATACGGCGCTGGCCGATTTCAATTTCGCCCAGATTTTTTCCGAGAACCAGTTTACCGGCTGGGATCGCATCAACAGCGCCAATCAGCTGACGGCGGCGGTAACGAGTCGCCTGCTGCAGCCGGATACAGGCGGCGAAATCATGCGCGCCATGCTTGGGCAACGCTTCTACTTCAGCAAGAACAAGGTCGGGTTGACGAGCGCTGCGAGCGATGACGAGAAGTGGCGCAAGTCCGATTTTCTTGCCGCGTTCAGCGGCCAGATTTTGCCCAGGATCTATCTCGATTCGGCGGTGCAGTACAATCCGTTCGACCGCGAGATCGAGCGTTATTCTCTCGGCGGGCGCTATCAGCCGCAGCCGGGCAAGGTGTTCAATGCCTCCTATCGTTATAACCGCGATACGGGTACGCCGGTCAACCAGGTCGATCTTTCCGGGCAGTGGCCACTGTTCGGGCGCTGGCACGGTGTGGGCCGCCTGAATTACTCGCTGAAGGACAAGACGACCGACAGTACTTCGCAGGGCGGACGGCTGATCGAAGCCATTGCCGGGATGGAGTACAACGGCGGGTGCTGGGTTTTGCGTGGCGTTGTGCGGCGCCAGGCGCTGACGCAGGACAACGCTTCGACGTCGTTCTTCATCCAGCTTGAACTCAACGATTTTGCGCGCATCGGATCAAATCCGGTAAATCTGCTCAAGCGCAACATCCAGGGGTATGGTCTGATCAATCAGTCGCCTTCCGAATCGTTCTCCGATGAGTATTCCGCTGACTAAAAGGTGTTTTTCATGAAGAAAATGCTGCATCTGCTGCTTCTGTTGCTTTGTCTTGTCAGTCAGGTCTGGGCGCAGGTGCCGCAGAGACGCCCGAATCAGCCGCAGGAAGCTGATCGCATCGTCGCCGTGGTCAATGAAGAAGTGATCACCAAGCGCGAGCTGCAATTACGCCTCATTCTGGCCACTGCGCAACTGCAGCAGCAGGGTACGCAACTGCCGCCGCAGAGCGTGCTGGAAAAGCAGATGCTCGAGCGTATGGTGATGGACAAGGTGCAGATGCAGTTTGCTCAGGGCAATGGCCTGCGCATCGACGATGTGCAACTTGAACAGGCTATTCAGCGCATTGCGGCGGCCAACAAGTTGTCGCCGGCGCAATTGCGTGAAGCGCTGCAGCGCGATGGAGTCCCCTTTGGCAAGTTCCGCGAGGAAGTGCGTACTGAAATGACCATCGGACGCATTCGCGAACGCGAGGTGGAACAGAAAATCGCCATTTCCGAAGGCGAGATCGACAACTACCTGAACGGCGAGCTGGCGAATGCGAATTCCGGCATGGAGTACGAGATTGCCCACATTCTCCTGCGCACGCCGGAATCGGCAAGTCCGGAGCAGATTCAGCGGCTCAAGGCGAAGGCCGATCATTTGCTCGAACGCCTGAAGAAGGGCGAGGACTTCGCGCAGATGGCAGCTTCGTATTCCGATGCGCCGGACGGACTGAAGGGCGGCAGCATCGGCCTGCGCTCACTGGACCGTTTGCCCAGCGTCTTTTCCGAAGCGGCGGCGAATCTCAAGGTCGGCGAACTGGCGCCGGTATTGCGCAGCCCGAATGGATTCCACCTCGTAAAACTGCTCGACAAACGGGGCGGAGCCGTGGCCATGCCGCCGGTCGAGCAGACGCATGCCCGGCATATTCTGATCAAGGTTAACGAACTCGTTTCCGAGACCGACGCGCAGCACAAGCTGTCCGATCTGCGCGAACGCCTCAAGTACGGCGGCAAGTTCGCCGAACTGGCGCGCCTGCATTCGCAAGACGGGTCGGCAGCCAAGGGCGGCGACCTGGGCTGGGTTCTCCCGGGCGATACCGTGCCCGAGTTCGAGCGCGCCATGAATCAGCTGCAGCCTGGCGAATTAAGCCAGCCGATCCGTTCGCCGTTCGGTTTTCACCTGATCGAGGTGCTCGAACGGCGCGTGCAGGAAGTCTCCTCCGAGCGCAAGCGCGATATGGCGCGCCAGACCTTGCGCGAACGCAAGGCCGACGAAGCCTATCAGGACTGGTTGCGCCAGGCACGCGACCGCGCCTATGTCGAGATCCGCCTGGAAGAGCGCTAGACCGTGCATGAGGACCCGCTGATTGCGGTTACTTCCGGCGAGCCGGCGGGGATCGGCCCGGAAATCTGCCTGCGCCTGTGCGCGCGGCAGGCCGCGCTGCCGGCACGGCTGGTCGTGCTGGGCGATCTGTCGCTGCTGCAGGCGCGCGCCGGAGCCTTGTCTTCTTCCTGCCGTTTCCGCGCATGGGATCCTGGCCGGGCGGTTTCGCCCGGTATGCTGGACGTCCTGCATCTGCCGCTGAACGTTGCGGCCCAGGCCGGGCGGCTTGATGCGCGCAACTCGCCTTACGTGTTGCGCCTGCTTGACCGGGCTTTGCAGGGCTGTCTGTCGGGCGAGTTCGCCGCCATGGTCACCGCGCCGGTGCACAAGGGCGTGATCAATGAAGCGGGGATCGCCTTCACCGGACACACCGAATATCTGGCCGACAAGACGGGGACGCGGCGCGTGGTGATGATGCTCGCCGGCGGCGGGCTGCGCGTTGCCCTGGCAACGACCCATCTGCCGCTCAGGGAAGTGCCGGCGGCAGTGACACAGGCTTCGCTGGAAGAAACCCTGCGCATCCTGCACGCCGAGATGGGGCGCAAATACGGCATTGCCAACCCGCGCATCCTTGTCGCCGGACTCAATCCGCATGCCGGCGAGGGGGGGTATCTCGGGCGCGAGGAAATCGAGATCATCGCGCCGGTGCTGCAGCGGCTCTGTGCCGAGGGGATGACGCTGCTCGGCCCCCTGCCGGCCGATACGATGTTCACGCCACCGCTTCTCGCGCGTGGCGATTGCGTGCTGGCCATGTATCACGACCAGGGGCTGACGGCGCTCAAGTATGCGAGTTTCGGTAATGGCATCAACGTCACCCTGGGGCTGCCGATCATTCGCACTTCGGTCGATCACGGAACGGCGCTGGAACTGGCCGGTAGCGGACAGGCTGATCCCGGTAGCCTGTTCGTCGCCGTCGAGCAGGCCAGCGAAATGGCGCGGCGCAGCAAGGTGGGCGTCTAGATGAAGCAGCCATGTTGCGGTTTCGGCGCCGCCAGCCGCATTGCCGGCTGCGAAACGCCGGGTCGGAGGGCCGGGCGATGAGTCTACATGTGGCACGCAAGCGTTTCGGGCAGAATTTCCTCAACGATGCGCAGGTCATCGCCGACATTGTCGGCGCCGTGGCGCCGCAACGCGGCGATTGCGTGGTCGAGATCGGCCCCGGATTGGGTGCGCTGACCGCGCCTTTGCTACAGCGGCTCGATCATCTGCAGGTGGTGGAAATCGACCGTGACATCATTGCCCGCCTGCAGCGTGATTTTTCTGCCGCCAGCCTTACCATTCATGCCGGCGATGCGCTGGCCTTCGATTTCTCGACGCTGTTGCCGGCAAGTGGAGGGGCGCTGCGCGTGGTCGGCAATCTGCCCTACAACATCTCGACGCCGCTGCTCTTCCATCTGGCTACTTTTGCCGATCGCGTTGTCGACATGCACTTCATGTTGCAGAAGGAAGTGGTTGACCGCCTGGTGGCCACGCCGGGCGGCGGCGATTTCGGGCGTCTGTCGGTGATGCTGCAGTATCGTTTCGTCATCGACCGGCTGTTCGAGGTGTCGCCCGAATGTTTCGATCCCGCGCCGAAAGTCGATTCGGCCGTAGTGCGCCTCATTCCGCGCCCGCGCGCGGAACTCCTGGCGCGCGACGAAAAGCGCCTGTCGGAAGTGGTGGCCGTCGCTTTTGCGCAGCGGCGCAAGATGCTGCGCAACAACCTCAGGGGCCTTCTCGACGAGGCCGGATTTGCTCGTCTCGGGATTGCCCCGACGGCGCGTGCCGAAGAGCTTGCCGTTGCCGATTACGTGCGCCTTGCCAATGCGCTGAGCTAGCGCCCGGGAGCATGGCGCGTGCCGTTCAGGCCTTGCCGAAGACTTCGTTGAGTTGCTGGCTGACGCGCACGAAAGTCGTACGTTTCGATAATTCCTTCAGCGTGCGCGCGCCGACGTAGGTGCAGGCCGAGCGCACACCGCCGAGGATTTCCTGGATGGTGTTCTCGACCGGGCCGCGATAGTCGAGCAGCACTTCCTTGCCTTCCGAGGCCCGGTAGTCGGCGACGCCGCCAGCGTATTTTTCCATCGCCTCGCGCGAACTCATGCCGTAAAAGCGCATCTTGCGCCGCCCATCGACCTCGGTCGCCTCCCCGCCGCATTCGTCGTGACCGGCCAGCATGCCGCCAAGCATGACGAAGTCGGCGCCGGCACCGAAGGCCTTGGCCAGATCGCCCGGCGAAGTGCAGCCGCCATCGGCGCAGATGAGGCCGCGCAGGCCGTGCGCGGCATCGGCACACTCGATGATCGCCGACAGTTGCGGGTAGCCGACGCCGGCCATGCGCCGGGTGGTGCACACCGAGCCCGGGCCGATGCCGACCTTGACGATATCGACGCCATCGAGGATCAGCTCTTCGGTCATCTCGCCGGTGACCACGTTGCCGGCCATCAGCGTGATGTCGGGGAATTCGGCGCGTAATTTGTGGATGAAGCGGATGAAAGCCTTGGTATAGCCATTGGCGACATCGACGCAGACGTTGCGGATGCGCTTTTCGCCCTGCTGCATGATGCGGCAGAATTTTTCATAATCCGCCCCGGTAATGCCCATCGAATAGAAGGCCGTACCCGCCTGCGGCGGGGCGGCAAAGAATTCGAGCAACTCTTCTTCGGCGTAATGCTTGTGCAGCGCCACGGCGAGCTTGTGCCGGGCGAGGGCGCGTGCCATGGCGAAGGTGCCGGTGCTGTCCATGTTGGCGGCGATGATCGGGATGCCGTGATAGGTGTGCTGCGAATGCAGGAAAGTGAAGTCACGCGCGATGTCGACTTCCGCGCGCGAAGTCAGCGTCGAGCGCTTGGGGCGGATGAGGACGTCCTTGAAGTCGAGTTTCAGATCCTGTTCGATGCGCATAGTGATGGTTTCCTGATAGAAATACGAAGTAAAGCGATACCGGCCGCAATGCGCCGGCCGGCGTCGTGCCGTCTCAGGATGGCCCCGGGACGACGAGCAGCTGCAATTGTTCGAGCAGGGTGTCACGCAGACGGTATAGCGCCGGCAACTCGGAGAGGGCCTCATTGCCGCGCCCGTCTGCTTTGTCGGCGCACAGGCGTTCGGCCAGCGCGTGCACCGCGCGATGCACGGCGATGGTCGGTGCGAAAGCCGGGTGGTCACGATGCAGCGCCAGACCTTCGCTGTCGAGCCAAGCGGAAAAGCGGCACTGGTGATGGACGAGAGGCAGCGTCTCGCGTTCGCCACGCAGGAATTCTTCGACTGCGGCGATCCAGGCGCGGTGCTCGACGCCGGCAAAAAGCAGCGGAAAATCGTCGCGATTGATCGGCGGTCGCTGGCTCCAGGCCGGATCGGGTCGCCAGGAAGCTGCCCAGTGCGGCAGATCGGTGGCCGGCATCGGGCGCGCGATACCGTAGCCCTGCGCCAGTTCGCATCCGAGTTGCAACAGCATGGCGCCGTGCGCAACCGTCTCCACGCCTTCGGCGAGCACCTGGCGGCGGAATGCCGTGGCCAGGCTGAGCACGCCGCCGAGAATGGACAGGTCATCGGGGTCGTCGAGCATGTCGCGCACGAAACTCTGGTCGATCTTCAGCTGGCTGACCGACAGATGCTTGAGATAGGTGAGCGAGGAGTAGCCGGTGCCGAAATCGTCGAGCGAGAAGGCGACGCCGAG
>CAYTWY010000082.1:0-8412 GCA_964440925.1 uncultured Propionivibrio sp.
GCGCCACCGAGAATGCTTGCCGCACCCAGCACATGACGCGTCACCGCATCGAGTTTTGTACCATCGTGTTCGGCAATAACGAGAGTGCGCATCTCAGACCACCCCCTGCGCCCTGAGCCGGCACACCAGATCGTCCACGCCTGTCATCCGGAGCGCGCCGGAACGCATCGGCGGCTCGGCAAAGTGCAGCGTTTTCAGGCGCGTGTCGAGGCCAACGCCTAGATCGTCCGGAGTCAGTCGGTGCAGCGGTTTCTTTTTCGCCTGCATCAGACCCGGAAGCGTTGTATAGCGCGGTTCATTGAGCCGCAAGTCGCTCGTAATGACCGCCGGCAACTGGAGCGCCACGGTTTCGCTGCCGCCATCGACTTCGCGTTGCACTTCGGCTTCCCAATGGGCACCGTCACGCCATATCCTGATTTGCGAAGCACACGTCGCCTGCCCCCAGTCCATCAGGGCTGCAAGCATCTGCCCGGTCTGATGCGCATCGTCGTCGATCGCCTGTTTGCCGCACAAAACGAGCTGCGGCAATTCCCGCTCGCACAGCGCGCGAAGTATCTTGGCCACTATCAGAGGCTCCAGCCCGGCCTGCGTATCGACGAGAATGGCACGATCGGCACCGATCGCCAGTGCCGTCCGCAAGGTTTCCTGGCTTTCTGCTGGGCCGACCGAAACGGCAACGATTTCGCGAGCAAGCCCGGCTTCCTTGAGTCGAACCGCCTCCTCGAGTGCAATTTCGTCGAACGGATTCATCGACATCCGGGCATTGGCCAGATCGACCCCGCTGCCATCGGCGGCGACCCGCACGCGAATGTTGTAATCGACCACACGTTTGACGCAAACAACGACCTTCAACAGCTTTCTCCTTGCTCGAAACGGGGCTCTTTTCCGGACAACGCAAGCTTTGCCTGCCCGCCGCCAACCGGTACTCGCGCGGCGAACCTTTCTGCAAACCGTGCGCGAAGCTGACCAGACGCGAGAGTATCTCCGCCGAAGCGCGGCGTAAAGCCGATACTGCACCGGAAATGATCGCGCCATGTTGCGGCATTTTTTGCCGACCACACCCAATTACCCTGTCGGCCGAGCACTTTTCACCGGAAGCCGATGATCGGGTGCCAATCAACACCTCCGGACATCACACACTTTCATCCTTCAGGTCTGTTTATTGCTTCCATTCGATGCAAACGATATCGAGTAATGCAGAGCCCCCCTATCGACAGGAGGAATCATGACCACACCGAACATCGACACCATTTTGCCCGCACTATTACCGCAGCAAACTTGGGCAAGTCTCACAGAAACGGTTGGTGCAGCCGATTTCAGCTCATCGCTGGCCATTCGCGCTGCCGCCTTGCAGGCGCAATCGGTCAGCACCCTGATCACGTCCTTGTTCGCCCCGCGCGAAAATGGCAAGGCGCCGGGAAATGCAACACCGGCCAGCATCTCCGCCTTGCTGGAGACTTTGAGCACGAGCCGCAGCCTTGTCACGCCAACGCTCAGCACCGACTCCATACTCAATTTTGTTGCCGCGCAAGGGACCCGCTATTGCGCGCAACGTTCCGAATTGAGCGAAATGAAATCCGCCCTCCCCGGCCTCCGGAACGCCGGACACGATCTGGCCGCAATTGGCTCCGACATCGATTGTAAAGACCTCCGTACAACCGTACACCGATTTGTCGAACGCTACAACGCGTGGATCGATCGTTTCTCCGGCAGCGTCGAAGCCGGTGGTGTCCTGGCCGGAACACAGGCAGCGGAAATCTCGCTCAACGAACTGCAACAAAGCATCGGCAACGTTCTGAACGGGGCAAAATCCGGTCTGCGCGGGCTTGGCGCACTGGGACTCAACATCGACCCGACAACGCATCGGCTCAAGCTCGATGAAAGCAGACTGGACGCCTGCCTGGAAAAAACCTGCACCGGAACCCTCGACACCCTACGCGAGTTCGGGGAAAATTTCGCCCGATCGGCCGAGTTGCTCAACGCAAACGACAACTTCATCGCCCATCGCCTGGAAAACCTACAACGGGTCATCGATTACATTGCGGACAACAGGCCGCAATGGCAGGCTGAATCCGGCGTCAGCGGGACAATATAGCCTCCTTGCGGCTAGAATAGGGGGCTCGCCACTGACGCCGCCCAACGCGCGAAGAGGCGCCAATACAGGGCAATCGTGTTTCCGCTCCAAGAACGGCGAGGGTAACGCATGCGCCCCTAACGCCGCCTTTCGTCGCCCGTGCCAATGGATTTTCGCGCAGTTCCCGCGAACGGATTTGTCTGCGGCACGGCTGCGGCCTATAATTTCGCCCGCGGAATAAGAAAACGCCAAACGATAGGCCGCGCATGAACACACCGACTTGTCGCAACAACTATAGACTCCATGACCTGCCGCTCTGAACGAATTCGCTCCCAGCTCCTTCGACACTTGAATTTCCACCCATTTTTTCCGTCCAGGCCACCGTACGAGGAATACCGGAAACCTTTTTCTGGGCATCGCGATGCATAGTGAATCTGAATCGAGCCGGATTTTGCCGGAAAGCCGAACCTTTGACGAAATCGAGATCGGCGATGCAGCCACATTGAGGCGAACCCTGAGCGCGGAAGAAATGCGCCTGTTTTCGCTCATTTGCGGCCCGGACGCAACCGGGCAAGACATGGCACAAAACCTGTGGAGCACAGCGTTGATGTGCGCCACGCTCTCGACACAGTTGCCCGGCCCGGGAAGCATCCCGCTTGATCAGTCGCTCCGTTTCATCACCCCATTGCGTGTCGGCGACACCCTGAGCGTGACCCTGCGGGTCATGGAAAAACTCGCCCTGGACCGGCTACTCGTTGTCGATTGTCAGGGTATCGACCAGGATGGGCAAACGATCCTGCAGGGCACGGTCAGGGTTCGTCCGCCGGAAAGAAAAATCCGCACCGAACAAGAGGACACGGCGCATATCAGCGTTTCCGACAAACCGGCGCGATTGCGATCCATCCTCGAGAAAGCCAAGGATCTGCCGCCGATCCAGATGGCTGTCGTTCATCCATGCGACGGCGAATCGCTCAAGGGCGCACTGATGGCCGCGCAAGCTGGCCTGATCCACCCCATCCTGATTGGCCCTGAAGAAAAAATACGGACCGTTGCCCGGGAAAACGCGTTCAATCTCGCCCCCTATCGCATCGTACCAGCGAAGAACGGTCGCGAAGCCGCCGCCATGGCCATCACCCTGATCCGCAACGGTGACGCTGAAGCAATCATGAAAGGACAGATTCACACCGATGAATTGATGGCCGAAGTCGTTTCACGCACTACCGGGCTGCGCACGCCGGGGCGGATCAGCCATGTATTCCTGATCGACGTGCCGACCTATCCGCGCCAGTTCATGATTACCGATGCGGCAATCAACATCGCCCCGACGCTTGAGGAAAAAGCGCATATTGTGCAAAACGCCATCGATCTGGCGCATATTCTCGGGGTGACCCAACCACGCGTCGCGCTGCTCTCCGCAGTTGAAACGGTCAATCCGAAAATGCCCTCGACGCTTGATGCTGCCGCCCTGTGCAAAATGGCCGATCGCGGACAAATCAAGGGTGGCATACTCGATGGCCCGCTCGCTTTCGACAATGCCGTCTCGGACAGAGCGGCAAAAGCCAAGGGGATTGAATCGGACGTCGCCGGTTGTGCCGACATCCTTGTCGTTCCGGATCTTGAATCCGGAAACATGCTGGCCAAGCAACTCGAATATCTGGCAGATGCCATAACTGTCGGAATCGTATTGGGAGCGAAAGTTCCCATCGTTCTGACCAGCCGTGCCGATACCGCCGAAACGCGTATGGCCTCTTGCGTTATCGCCGCGCTGATCGCCCACAGCAACCGTCGCAAAGCACAGGAAAAATGATGAAACGAAGCATTCTGACGATCAATGCCGGATCGTCCTCGATCAAATTCGCCCTCTTTGAACTCGCCCAGCCCATCTCCGAAAAAGCCTATATTTCCGGCCAGATCGATGGCATTGGCACGGAAGAAATTCGTCTCGTTGCCAAGAACGGGCAAGGGGAACGCATTGCCGATCAGATTCTGCCTGGAGGCAGTGCAACCAAACACAAGGAAGCCTTCGACCATCTGTTGCGCTGGATCACCTGCAACGACAATGACAGTACGATCGTTGCCGTCGGCCATCGCGTCGTGCACGGTGGCGACCGTTTCTCGCACCCGGTCGTCCTCGACGACGCTGTTCTCGAAGAACTGGAGAAATTCACCAAACTGGCGCCCCTGCACCAGCCGCATAATCTGAACGGCATCTACGCGATCAAGGGAATTCTCCCGGCGGTTCCACAGATTGGCTGCTTCGACACCGCCTTCCACCGTACGCAACCGCACATCGCCCAAATCTACGGCCTGCCGCGCAAGATCACCGAGGAGGGCGCTAAACGCTACGGTTTCCACGGCATTTCCTACGAATACATCGCCAGCATGTTGCCGCAATACACGGGCAAAGCCAATGGACGCGTCGTCGTTGCCCACCTCGGCAACGGCGCCAGCATGACGGCCATGCTCGAACGCAAATGCGTCGCCACCACCCTCGGCTTCTCGACCATTGACGGCCTGGTCATGGGCACCCGTTGCGGCACGCTCGACCCTAGCCTGGTTCTGCACCTGATGGAAAGCAAAGGGCTAAGCATCAAGGAAATGACCCACCTGCTCTACAAGGAATCGGGACTGCTCGGGGTATCGGGAATCTCCCAGGATATGCGTACCCTGCTCGCCAGCGACAAGCCGGAAGCCAAGGAAGCCATCGAACTCTTCTGCTACCGCATCGTGCGCGAACTGGGTTCGCTCTCCGCAGCGATCGGCGGTCTCGACGCGCTCGTCTTCACCGGCGGCATCGGCGAGAACAATCCCTACCTGCGCCAGAAAATCTGCGCCCAAGCGCGCTGGCAAGGAATCGTTATCGACGCGGACGCCAATGCGCGCCGCGATGTTCTGATCAGCACCAAGGACAGTGCCGTCGACGTTCTGGTCATTCCTACTAACGAGGAACTGATGATCGCCCGCGACACGCAGTCGCTGCTCAAACTGTAGCTCGCTTACAACACCCCCCGAAACTGCAGGCCACGGCACGAAGACGCCCTCGCCTGCGGTTTTCTTTGCAAAACCCGCCCAATCCCGATGCCCGATGTTACGCCTTTGCGCAAGCGCCCACGGAGGCTGCGCAAGCGAGTGATTTAACAGCTTTTTTGCCAGCCAGACAGCGGGCGGAGAAACTATATCTAGTACAATAGAAGAAAAAGAGCACTACATATAGTAGTTTTTTCGCTTGATTTAGCTCTCGAACCCCGGCATGATTGAGTCCTTCACGAAGGCAGAATGCCGCGCAGCGAACAAAACCGCGCTCTGTTTTTTGTCATCCGCATCAGCGCTGGCCGTTACAAAAACGAGGGATCAAACATGAACAAGAATTCGCAACAGCTTTCCCTAGCGGAAATCGTCGACACTCCGAACAAACTTGCCGAACAGGAAATCTCCTCCGAGGTTTTGCTCGAAAAATACGCCAAAGGGGACGAAGCCAACGTCCATGACGTACGCCGCCGCGTCGCACACGCTCTGGCCGCCAACGAAGATGAAAAATCGCGCCCGCAATGGGAAGAGCGCTTCCTGTGGGCACAGGAAAACGGTTTTGTTCCGGCCGGTCGCATCAACTCGGCGGCCGGCACGCCGCTTGCCGCCACCCTGATCAACTGCTTTGTGCAACCCGTAGGGGACTCCATCGTCGAACTGGTCGATGGCCGCCCTGGAATTTATAGTGCCCTCGCCGAAGCCGCCGAAACCATGCGGCGCGGCGGCGGCGTCGGCTACGATTTCTCGTCCATCCGCCCGCAGGGCGCCCAGGTCAAGGGCACCCAATCGCGCGCTTCCGGCCCGGTATCCTACATGCGGGTTTTCGACCGTTCCTGCGAAACCGTCGAGTCAGCCGGTGCCCGTCGTGGTGCGCAGATGGGCGTATTGCGTTGCGACCACCCGGACATCGAGGTTTTCATTCACGCCAAGGACAAGGGCGACCTGACCAATTTCAACATTTCAATCGGCGTCACCGACGACTTCATGTCGGCGGTCGAAGGCGACAGCGAAATCGAACTGTCGCACCGCGCCGAGCCGAACGACGAAATGAAAGCCGCCGGCGCCTTCCAGCGCGACGACGGGCAATGGGTCTACCGCAAGGTACACGCACGTGACCTGTGGGATCAGGTAATGAAATCGACCTACGATCATGCCGAACCGGGAATCCTCTTCCTTGATCGCATGAACAAGGACAACAACCTCTACTACTGCGAGTTGATTGAGGCCACAAACCCCTGCGCTGAACAACCGCTGCCGCCTTATGGCTGCTGCTGCCTCGGTTCGATCAACCTGACCTTGTTCGTCAAATATCCTTTCTCGGACAAGGCCGAGTTCGATTTCGCCGCCTTCGGCGAGGTCGTCAAGGTTTCGACCCGCATGCTCGACAACGTGCTCGATGTCACCGCTTGGCCACTCGATCGGCAGCGAGAGGAAGCAGCCAACAAACGCCGGGTCGGCCTCGGGTACACCGGACTGGGCGACGCGCTCTGCATGTTGTGCATGCGCTACGACACCCCGGAAGCCACGGCCATGGGCGCGCGCATCTCCGAATACATGCGCAATACCGCCTATCTCGCCTCGGTCGAACTGGCTAGGGAACGGGGCGCCTTCCCGCTGTTCAATGCCGAGCTGTATCTCTCTGGCGGCAATTTCGCTTCGCGTCTGCCACTCGAAATCAAGGCCGAGATCCGCAAGCACGGTCTGCGCAATTCACATCTGCTGTCGATCGCTCCGACCGGCACCATTTCCCTGGCCTTTGCCGACAATGCCAGCAATGGCATCGAACCCCCATTCTCCTGGACGTACAGCCGCAAGAAACGCATGGTCGACGGCACAATCAAGGAATACGCGGTGGAAGACTACGCCTGGCGCCTTTACAAGCACATGGGCGGCAATACCGAAAAATTACCCGACTATTTCATCACTGCACTGGAAATCTCCGCCCAGGCACACAAGGACATGGTCGCCGCCGTCGCCCCGTATATCGACACCTCCATCTCGAAGACGGTCAATGTCCCGGCCGAATATCCGTATGAAGACTTCCAGGATCTCTACATGAGCGCCTGGAAAGCCGGCCTCAAGGGGCTAGCCACCTATCGGCCGAACAGTGTTCTGGGTTCGGTGCTCTCCGTCGAAACGCCAAAACAGGACGAAGAGAAAAAGTTGCCGCAGGATTTCGTCAATGGCGATGCCAACCGCCGCCTGTCGATCAAAAATCTGCCGGCGCCGGTTCTCTCCAGCCTGCGCTGGCCGGGACGCCCGAACCTGCCGGAAGGTAACATGGCATGGACCTACATGATCGAACAGGGGACGGGGAAATTCGCCCTCTTTGTCGGCCATGTCGAACAGGAAGGCCGCTCCTGGCCGTTCGAAGCCTGGGTCAATGGACCGGCGCAACCGCGCGGCCTCGGAGCCGTAGCCAAGACGCTGTCGATGGACATGCGCGCCAACGATCACGGCTGGCTGGCGCTCAAGCTCGAATCGCTCGCTAAAACCCCCGACGGCGAAGGCTTCGACATGCCCTTCCCGCCGCACGGCGAGAAGAAGCGTATGCCTTCGGTGGTCTCCGCCATGGCGCGCCTGATCCAGATCCGAGTCGAACAGCTTGGGGCCTTCAAGAATACCGGTCCGACTCCGGTACTCGACGCCCTGTTCAGTCTGAAGGAACCGAAGACCGGCACCGACGGCACACTCTCCTGGACGGTCGATATTTTCAACCCGGCAACCAACGAAGATTTCGTCCTGGGCCTCAAGGAAATCACCCTGCCCGACGGCGTTACCCGCCCCTATTCGGTCTGGCTCTCCGGCAACTATCCACGCGCGCTCGACGGTCTAACCAAGCTACTCTCACTCGACATGCGTGTGCTCGATCCGGCCTGGATCGGCATGAAACTGCGCAAGCTGCTCGATTACCCCGAGCCCCTGGGCGATTTCATGGCCTTCATTCCGGGCACACGCAAGCAGCAGACCTACCCGTCGACGGTTGCCTATATCGCCAACCTCATCATCCATCGCTACGCCATGCTCGGTATTCTCGACGAGAACGGTATGCCGCTGCAGCAGATGGGTATTCTGCAAACACCGACCGATAGCACCGCGGCCAAGCCGACCGCCGGCAAGTTGTGCAGCGAATGTGGCAATCACACCATGATCCGCAAGGACGGATGCGATTTCTGCACCGCCTGCGGCGCTGTCGGCACCTGCGGATAAGCCCTGGCGCGACTGCTCGCGCCAGAGAGGTGCGATTGCCAAATAAGGTTCTTCAGACATTTCTGTGGGTCGGTAGTACGCTTTCGCGCATGGTCTTCAAG
>CAYTWY010000083.1:0-8327 GCA_964440925.1 uncultured Propionivibrio sp.
CGCCTGCAGAAAGCGCCGCAAGGCAAGAACGGGGGCGGCTGGAACCAGCAGGACGCGGCATTTCTCTACCTGACCCTCACCGACCGGGCACAAGACCCGGAACTCAAGGCCAACCTGCTCAAGGCCTACGCCACGGAAGCCGACGCCGCAATCAAACGCATCAACCGCACCGGATTCCGCTGGCTCAAGGAAAGTGACGACGCCTGGATCGGCTGGGGCACGCTGGGGGCTTCCGGCGCACGCCTGCTGCTGCGCGCGCATTGGCTGACCGGCGAGCAACGCCACCTCGACGCCGCGCTCGATGCCTCACAATTCGCCCTCGGCGCCAATCCGCTCAACATGAGCTTCACCAGCGGACTCGGCCACCACACCGTGCGCCGCCTGTGGGTCATCGACGCCCGCGTCTCGCGCCAGGAAGTACCGGCCGGAATCACCGCCTACGGCCCGATCGACCCGGTGCATCTCAAGGACAACCAGCACTTCAACGCGCATTTCGCGCCGTGGATTTATCCGCAGGCATCGGGCTGGCCGGCCAACGAGAACTACTTCGACGCCTACGCCATTTACCCGATGAACGAATTCACCATTTCGGAAACCATCGCCCCGAACCTTTATGTCTGGGGCTATCTGAGCGCCGTTTATCCGCCCTCCGCGCCATCGTCGGCAACGGGGGCGGCAAGCGGGGTACAATCGAAGCGGACGGAATGACATCGCGCGTAACGCTTGGGGAGAACGGATCATGCTGGTCAGACTGACGTCAAGCACTTCCGGAGAAATGGTCATGTTCGCCGAACATGCGCACGACCTGTTCAAGCAGATCGGCAAGGCATGCACGGCGCGCGGCGTGTTCTCGACGGAACAGCTGGCCGACGCCATCGCCTGCCTGCAACGCCTTGTCGAAGAAGAAAAACAGGAGGCACGACGCCAGGCCGAAGAACCGCAGAGCGCCCCTCCGGCTGAAGCGGAGGGAGGGGAAGAAAAAGCCGAGCCCTGCATCAGCCTCGCCCAGCGCGCCATTCCCTTGCTGCACCTGATGCAATGGACGCAGAAGGAAGGCGGTTTCATCCTCTGGGAATGCACACAGGACTTCTGAAATAAAGTCAGCGCCTGGCGGGCGTCTCCCGCACCGTGCCGGGAAACGCCCGTGACCACACGCTCATGCGGTGGTCGAAATGGCCGAACTGGCGGCACTGGCGTAGCTCGTATCGCCATAGGTGCGCAGCAATTCCATCAGCTGGCGGAACATCTGTGCCTGGGAGGTTTCGCTGCTGCTGGAGGTACTGCTCGTTGCCGACGCATCGCTCGTCGAGCTGGTCGAGGACGAAGTCGACTCCTGATAGGCCATCGCCTCCTGGAAGCTGACCTTGCCGTCGCTGTTGGTATCGGCAGCCGAGAAATTTTCGAGAACGCGACTGATCAGGTTCGAACGCGCCGAATCGGTATCGCCGATTTCCGACAACTGGCTGGTCAGCTCCTCCTCGGTAAACCCGGCGTCGCTTTCAGCCGGAGGCGGCGGAGGCGGCATGCCGTTCTGCACGCGCGACTGATCGAACTGGCTGTCGAGCGCCTCGGCCAGGGTCGAGAAAGTACTCGTCATCTCGTCCTGGGTCACCTTGCCGTCGCCATCGCCGTCGAGCTGGCTGAAAATCTCGCTGGCACTCAGATCGCTGCTCGTCGAGGACAGCGCCGACAGCGCCGAGGCAAGATCGCTTTCCTCGATATAGCCCTTGCCCGAGGTATCGAGCTTGGAAAAGAGGTCTGCCGCCATTTCGTCGGCGCTCGGGCGCTGCGGCCGTTGTGACGCCGTCGAGTAGTAGCTGCTGCCCAGGCTGTAACTGCTGATGCCACTGATTGAACTCATCGTGATCTCCTTGCACATTGAAAAGAGGTCGGCAGACACCGACCCGCCCACCTACTCGCAAGATATCGGCCAGAAACCGCACAGGCCAATGGCGCTTACGGTTAAGGCGGGTAAAACTGGGTGAAGGAAAACACCCCACCCCGGCACGTTCCCCGCCACCGCCTGGCGCGCGCCGGGTGACAGCGCTCCGACACAGCCCCCGCGGCAATCCGCAGCACCTGGATTCGCCTTGAAAAACAATTGCCTACGCGCGCCTTGCCGGGCCGGCGGCAAGAACTGCCCGCCCCTTGTAAAACCCGGTAAAGGCAGCGCGCCGGGGTCTCCGGCAACGGGTATCATCACGCCATGTTTTCGCCTCCCGCTTCCGCCAACGCCGCGCATGTCCTGCTGGTCGACGACGACGGCGAATTACTCGAACTTCTGCGCAGCTATCTGCAAGGCGACGGCTTTCGTGTCAGCCTCGCCCATGATGGCCAATCGGCGCTGCACGCCGTATCCGAGGCAGCGCCGGACATTGCCGTAGTCGACGTGATGATGCCCGATTGCAGCGGCATCGAGGTTCTGCGCCGGATTCGCGCGCGCAGCAGCCTGCCGGTGATCATGCTGACCGCACGCGGCGACGAGGACAGCCGCGTGAACGGGCTGGAACTGGGGGCCGACGATTACGTCGCCAAACCGTGTACGCCGCGCGAGCTAAGCGCCCGTCTGCGCGCCATCCTGCGCCGTTCGCTGGCCGCCGGCGAGGCGCCGGGCGGTGCGGACAGGGAAAGCCTGCGTCTGGGCGCTCTGGCGCTGCTGCCGGCACAGCGGCGCATCACCTGGAACGGCGAGGACGTGCCGCTGACCAACGCCGAATTCAATCTGCTCGAAGTGCTGATCCGCAAGGCCGGACAGGTCGTCGGCAAGAACCAGCTCTCCGAACAGGGTCTGGGGCGCGCCTATCAGCGCTACGACCGCAGTATCGACGTCCATCTGAGCAGCATCCGCCGCAAGCTGCCGCCGCTACCCGACGGCCGCCCGCGCATCCAGGCGGTGCTGCGCCGTGGCTATCAACTGCTGACGGAATGACCATGCCCGAACTGCCCTCCGGTCGCCTGTTCTGGAAATTCCTGCTCTTCTTTTTCCTCGCCCAGATGACGACCATGGTCGCCATCGGTCTGTCCATCTGGGCAGACCACCGCGAACGGCCGGCGCATGGGGTCCGGCCGCCGCATTCTGCGACCTCGCCCGCGCCACCGGAATGGCAGGCGCAATCCTTTCCGCCCGGCCCGCCGCCACGGCCCAACAAGCTGCCGCTGATCCATCTGCTGATTGGCTCGCTGGTCAGCCTGTGTTTTTCCGCCCTGCTCGCCGCTTACGTAGCCCGCCCCATCCGCCGCCTGCGCCAGGCGCTGCAGGCCGCTGCCGCCGGCCGACTGAACTCCGGCGTCTCTGTCGCCATGGGACAACGGCGCGATGAACTGGCCGACCTCGGCGCCGACTTCGACCGCATGGCATATCACCTCGCACAACTGATGGAGGGACAGCAACGCCTGCTGCACGACGTCTCGCATGAACTCCGCTCGCCGCTGGCGCGCCTGAACGCCATCATCGGCCTGGCGCGACAACAGCCGGAAGCGCTCGACGACTGTCTCGCCCGGCTCGAATGCGAAGCACAACGCATGGATCGCCTGCTCAGCGAATTGCTGCGCCTGTCGCGGCTGGAAGCGGGGATGGTCGACCGCACGGAAGAGACGGTCGAGCTGGGCGAATTGCTCGCCGACGTGGTGGCCGATGCCGCGCCGCAAATCGAACAATCGGCGTGCACGGTCGATCTGGCCTGCGAATCCCCGGCGCAGGTCCGCGCCGACCCGGAAATGCTGCACCGCGTTTTCGATAACCTGCTGCGCAACGCCCTGAGCTATGCCGCAAGCGGGGCCTGGGTCGGTATCCGCCTGACGCGAAAACAGGACGAAGCAGTAATCCGCATCGAAGACGCCGGGCCGGGCGTGCTGAGCAGCGAAGTCGAACGCATCTTCACCCCGTTCTACCGCGCTGCGCCGGGGCGCGGCCACGACGGGCACGGGCTGGGACTGGCCATTGCCCGCCAGATCGTCGAGCATTACCGCGGCCACCTCGAAGCGAGCAACCGGACGCAAGGCGGACTGTGCCTGACCGTCCGCCTGCCCTGCCTTAAAGCATCTGATTGACCAGGCGGTCGGCGCGCACCCGGCTCAGGCGACGGATCAGGCGCTGCACCGGCGGCGGATAATCGGCGACGGCTTCAAGCGCCTCGTGCCGCGTCAGGCGCTCGGTTTTCGCCAGGATCGCCGCCAGTTCGGCCTCATGCTGGGGCCACAGCAGTTCGTGCGGATCGTTGAGCAGCAGCCCGTTCTCCAGATCGAGGCGCCAGGCGCGCGGATTGAGGTTGTTGCCGGTCAGCAGCGCCAGCCGGTGATCGACAAGCAGCCCCTTGAGGTGGAACGTATTGTCGCCATCGCGCCAGATGCACACCTGCAGCGAACCGGCGGCAAGCGCCTTGTGGTGCGTCTTGCAGAAACGGCGCAAATTGGCCTCGTAAAGATAGGGCAGGGCGCCGATGGCCTTGAACGGCTCGTGCGGCGGAATGTAGAAATCGTTCGCCGTCTTGTCGCCGAGCACGACGATGACCTGGCAGCCGGCGCGGATTTTCCGCTCGACCGCCTTGCGCAGCACGCCGGGCAGGTTGAAGTAGGGCGTAAACAGCACCAGGCGTTTTTGCGCCGCGCCAACGAGTTGCAACAGCGTCTGGTTGAGCAGATTGTCGCGCGTGCCCAGACCGAGCAGCGGCGTGATGCCGACTTCGCCCGCCTTCAGCCGGGCCGAGGCAAAGGCATAGCGCGAATGCGCCAGCGTGCGCCGGAAGCGGACGATGGCCGAACGCAGGTCGGCGGTATTCGGCGCCCGCCCGGCGTTGAGCGGGTGCACCGCCGCATCTTGGCTGAGCGGACCATCGAGCAGCCCGGCCAGGCTGTCGGCCAGCGCCCGGCTCTCGATCAGGTGATAACGGTCGAGGCGGTAGCGCGCATGCTGCTGCAGATACACGTCGTTCAGGCTGGCACCGCTATAGAGCACGCAATCGTCGATGACGAAACCCTTGAGATGCATCACCCCCATGAATTCGCGCCGCTGTACCGGCACGCCGTAAATCGTCACGCCCGGCCCGAAGCGCTGCGCCATGGCCTTGTACATCGCCGCATTGCCCGGCGACTTGGCCTTGCCGATCAGCCCGCGCTGCGCCCGATGCCAATCGACAAAGACGGCGATGTGCAACTGCGGCTGCGCCGCTTTTGCCGCATAAAGCGCCGCCAGCACCTCGCGCCCGGCATCGTCATCCTGCAGGTAAAGCGCGGCGAGCAAGATGCGCTGCTTCGCCCGGGAGATCCGCTGCAACAGCGTCTGCCGGAAATCAGCCGGATCGGCCAGCGTATGAATGCCGGCAGCGGCGACGGGAATGGCGGGCAGGGCGTCTGGCGCAAAAGCTCCTGCGGCCGGGTCGCGCCAGCGTTTCCACGCCGAGGCCAGGCCGGTTACTCTGGGGGGGGGTGCTTGATGGGTGTTCACGGGGGCGCATTATACCGGCAGGCGCAGAAACGCGGAGCACACCCCATGCGCCATAGCGCCGCCCTGGGGAGCGCATGTATCAACGGTCTCCGGCACGCCGCCCGGAAAAGCGCGTATTCATTGGCCTGCAGACCGTCTCCTGCCAACACTTGCCGTGCCGCCGGTGCGACCACCACGGCGTCAGGCTGTTAAAATCCAGTCTTCTTCTCCCGCATTGAGGATTCATTTCATGCCCGGCCCCACCATCGGTTCGCAAAGCCATCCCATCCACGCCCTGGGCACGCCGCTCAGTCCCTCGGCCACGCGCGTCATGCTGCTCGGTGCCGGAGAACTCGGTAAAGAGGTGATCATCGCCCTGCAGCGCCTGGGCATCGAAACCATCGCCGTCGACCGCTACGCCGCCGCCCCGGGCATGCAGGTCGCGCACCGCGCGCACGTGGTGACGATGACCGACGCCGCCGCGCTGCGCGCCATCATCGAGAAAGAGCGGCCGCACCTCGTCGTGCCGGAAATCGAAGCCATCGCCACCGACCTGCTGCTCGACATCGAACGCGAAGGGCTGGCCGAAGTCATCCCGACCGCGCGCGCCACCCGCCTGACCATGAACCGCGAAGGCATCCGCCGCCTCGTCGCCGAAGAACTCGGCCTGCCCACTTCGCCCTACGCCTTTGCCGACTCGCGTGCCGAACTGCAGGCCGCCATCGACGCCGGCATCGGCTATCCCTGCCTCGTCAAGCCGACCATGTCTTCCTCCGGCAAGGGACAGTCCCTGCTGCGCGGCCCGGACGACGTCGACAAAGCCTGGGAATACGCCATGCAGGGCGGGCGGGTCAGCCAGGGGCGCGTCATCGTCGAAGGCTTCGTCGACTTCGACTACGAAATCACCCTGCTCACCGTACGCGCCATGGACATCAGCGGCGAAGTGGAAACCTACTTCTGCGACCCGGTCGGCCACCGGCAGGTCAATGGCGACTACGTCGAATCCTGGCAGCCGCAGGCCATGACCCCGACTGCGCTGGAAAAATCGCGCGCCATCGCCAGGGCCGTCACCGGCAACCTCGGCGGACGCGGCCTGTTCGGCGTCGAACTGTTCATCAAGGGCGACCAGGTGTGGTTCTCGGAGGTCAGCCCCCGTCCGCACGACACCGGCCTCGTCACCCTGGCCTCGCAGCGCTTCTCGGAATTCGAACTGCACGCCCGCGCCATTCTCGGCCTGCCCGTCGATGTCTCGCTACGCTCGCCGGCCGCTTCGGCCGTCATCTACGGCGGCATGGACGTCAAGGGCATCACCTTTGCCGGCGTCGCCGACGCTCTTGGCGTACCGGGCAGCGACCTGCGCCTGTTTGGCAAGCCGGAAAGCTTCACCCGGCGGCGTATGGGCGTGGCTGTTGCCACCGGCAGCGACACCGACGTGGCGCGCACGCGCGCCAAGCTAGCCGCCAGTCTGGTCAAACCGCAGAAACCCGAATAGGGAAGATTGAACCAAATCGCCGGAACGCTTAGAATGGCGACTTGCGCGGGCGTCGTATAATGGTAATACCCAAGCTTCCCAAGCTTGTGCCGTGGGTTCGATTCCCATCGCCCGCTCCATGAATACCGCCAGCAAACCCCTGTTTGCCAAACAAAAAGCCAAGCTCGTGAGCTTGGCTTTTTTGTTGTCTGGTCAATCTCTGGTAATTTCATTCTGGAAATCGGCAATTAACTGGTCTGGCGTCGTGAAAGCATAGGCGCTTTCTTCCCTGCCAAAATGTCAGTGATCGCCTTTGCCAACCTCGTTGTCGTAGCGCAAAACACAATCGCCACAAACAACGTAGGCCAAGCTGTATTTGAACGCGTGGGGTGAGCCTTTGATCGGATCAGGAACACGCCAAAGCACCAATTCAGCAAGGGCTGATTCCGTGTAGACAATCCGGGCACTAACGATCTGGACGGCTTTCATGTTGGAGACATGTACCAACACACACCATTGATCTCAATCACTCCAACAGGCGCATAAGGGCACAGATCATCTTACAGAAATCTGAATAACAGCCCCTTTGAGCCTTTTTATTGAATCTTCGCGCTCTTAGCAAGGTTGTGGCGAGCACACAGCAACTGCACATTCTCCGCCTTCAATGAAGTTCCTCCTCTTGAGAATGGAAGAATGTGATCGAAGTGAAGCTCATCTGTAGCACCACACGTCACACACTTACCACCATCACGTGCCCACACTTCGAGTTTGACACTGGTTGGAATAATTCGGCTGCGCTCAACAAGTCGGCCGGAGCTCTCTTCCGATGCTGATTCATCAGACACACTCTCAACAGCCACGAGTTTGAACTTAAAAACACTCCTGACACCATCGTCCTCTAACCAGGAATCTACCAAGTGAAAAAATCCGTTGTCCGTCCAAATACCAGCTTTGATCTTTTCGTAAACCTGAACAATATCAGGACCTTTCTCACCTGCCCTGAACCGCTGCGCAGCCTGATGAAATTTTCCGTTTTCGGTAAACGTCCCGCCAGACTGACGTTCCGGTTGATCAAGAGCCTTCGGATCAACTATTCCTTTGCGTTTTGGTTCATCGTGGCCTTCGTAAATAAGAACGGCACCGTCATCTTGAACCTGATCGTGATAGGGTGAGTTTGGCCGGACAGACATAAGGATTACAGAATGGCGCCCTTTTAGTCGAAAATTCATCCCGCGTTGAAGGCTCGTGCCTTCTTTCTGGCACATCTCAATGTAGGAAATAACATTACCTCTCACGGATTAACTCCCTATAGAACATCACGTTAGATAGGCCTCATGTTTGCCAAAAAACGTCCTAAACCAATAAGTTTGAATCATCCATCAGTAGTGTCCCAACGTTCTCACGCTGTGGTTTTGTAACGAGTTGATGGAAAAG
>CAYTWY010000084.1:0-8278 GCA_964440925.1 uncultured Propionivibrio sp.
CGTACTGGCAACAGTGCGCCTAGAGGAATGGTTGCCCACGACAGAACCCGGCTTATCGACCGGCTTCCCCCTGTTCACGCCCTGATTCAGTGGCGATTTGCACAACACCCCGAAAGCCTTATGCCTATTGATATGCCGGGGCATGTCTTGCGAGAAGGTCGTATTTCCTGTCTCGCAGCCTGTTCACAATTTTCCGCAGGTTGGGCCCCTTGTGCCCAACAAAGATCACCCGGGATGTCTCCAGTCGCTGATGTGAAAAGCCCCGAGAGGGCCCTGTCTGGGCGCGCTCGGGGCGGTTCGTGAAGCTTGCCGTGCTTACTTGGCGTCGCGCAGGGTGTCGATTTCCTTCAGGTGTTTTTCTCCGCCAAATTTGGTGACGAAAGTCTGGCGAACCGGTTTGCTGGCTTCGATGAAAGGTTTGATATCGAGTTTTTCGATCACCAGCACCCCGTCGCGTTTGACGTCGTCAATGATCTTCTTGGTGTTGGCGGCGTTGAGTTTGCGCAAGTAATCGCCCGCTTCGCGCGCGGCTTCCAGAACCGCTTTTTGTTGCGACGAGGAGAGCGCGTCGAACTTGGCTTTGTTCATGGCCAGGAGGGCCGGGCTGTAGGCGTGGTTGGTCAGGCTGAGATAGCGTTGCGCTTCGTACATCCGGGTAGACCAGAATGAACCGAGCGGTTGCTCCTGGGCATCGACAGCCTTGGTTTCCATCGCCCGGTACAGTTCGCTCAGCGGCATCGGTACCGGCGTGGCGCCGAACAGGCGGAAAGCCTCGGTATGTCCGAGACTGGTACTGGTGCGCATCTTCAGCCCCCTGAGATCGTCCGGTTTTCTGATTGGTCTCCGATCGTTGCTCATCTGGCGCCAGCCGTAGTCCCAGTAGGCTAGACCTTTCAAACCGGAAGACCCGAGACTGTCGAGCAGTTCCTTGCCGATTTTTCCGTCCAGTACGCGGAAAGCGTGGGCGCTGTCCTTGAACAGGAAGGGAATATCGAAAAGGCCAAGCAAGGGGTTGAGGGTGGTGTAACTGGCCGAGTCGGAAACGATGAATTCAACGGTGCCTGAACGCACTCCGGCGACGGCGGAAGAAAAGGTTCCCAGTGCGCCGTTGCTGAAAATCTTGATTTCCAGTTCGCCGCCGGTTTTGGCCTTGAGCAGTTCGCCAAACTTTTCGGCGCCCAGATACAAGGCGTCGGCGCGCGGGTTTTCAGTCGCAAAGCGCATGCTTGCCGCTTGCGCGTTGCCGGCCATGGCGGCGATCAGCCCCATCGTCAGTAGTGAGGTCAATAGACGTTTGCCCAATTTCATCTTCCACTCCTCCTGATTGTTTTTTAGTGCGATAACAGCGCGCCTCTTTCTCCCAAATGCTTCTCGGGGCGGATTGCCTTGTTCGGAGGGCCGGTTGATATGGCCGGCCGGGGCTGATGATCACGCCGACGATTGTAGAACAGTTCGACGCTTTTGAAGAAGACTGTTTTTTCGTGATTTGCATCGATATCCGTACGGGTTGCCGAAAGTGCGGGCGATTTGCGCGAGAAGCGAAATCGGGAGAAAAAGTTGCGTGTACCTACAAAGCAAATTCAGACGAGGCTTTTGTTGTGACAAATTACTTTAACTTGATATTTCTGACTATTGTTTTTTAAGGATAATTTCTGACGTTATTTTGTTTCTTGATGCGCTATAAGTCTTTGTACTCATTGGAAAATTTTGCAAAAAACCGCTTGCATTGCGCGAATCTTTGTCTTAAAGTGGGGTTTAGTGGTAAAAAGTGGGGGAACAGAGAATTCCTCGGTGGTTTCGGCGAAGGGGGTTTTTCAATGTTTCAGGGTGCAACAGCGCTAAGTCTCGATGTCAAAGGGCGGCTTGCCATTCCGGCGCGCCACCGGGACGCGCTCGCAGCGGCTTCGGACGGGCGTCTGGTGCTGACTGCGCACCCGCATGGCTGTCTTTTGTTGTATCCCGCGGCGGCCTGGGAACCCATCCGTTCCAAGGTGCTTGCCGCCTCCAGCTTCGATAAGCGCTCGGCGGCGATCAAGCGTCTTCTGGTCGGCTATGCCCATGACGGCGAGCTCGATTCGGCAGGGCGTTTGCTGGTCGCGCCGGAACTGCGCCAGTTCGCCCGTTTCGACAGGCTGGTGTGGCTGGTCGGACAAGGGAGTCATTTTGAAATCTGGTCCGATGCCGGCTGGCAAAAGGAACAGGAGGCGGTTTTCGCGCTTGGCGAAGAGCTTCCTCCCGGTCTCGAGGACCTCGCGCTGTGAGTGCTGTACCGTTGCATCAGACGGTGTTGTTGCAGGAAGCGGTAGCGGCGCTGGAGATCAAACCTTCCGGAATCTATGTTGACGCGACTTTCGGGCGTGGAGGGCACTCGCGCGCGATCCTTTCCTGTCTCGGCGCCCAAGGACGGCTGTTGGCTCTGGATCGCGATCCGCAGGCGATCGCTGCCGGTCGGGCGATCGGCGATGCGCGTCTGACGCTCTTGCACCATCGTTTTGGCGAACTGGCCGATGCCTTGCAGCAGGCCGGAATTCGCTCCGTGGATGGAGTGCTGCTCGACGTCGGTGTGTCATCGCCGCAGATCGATACGGGCGAGCGGGGGTTCAGCTTCCGCTTTGACGCGCCGCTGGATATGCGCATGGATACCACGCAGGGTGAAACGGCGGCGGATTTTCTGGCGTCGGCTGGAGTACACGAAATAACGGAGGTCATCAGAAACTATGGCGAAGAACGGTTTGCTTTCCAGATTGCAAAGAAGATTGTGGCTGCTCGGAGCGAGCGGCCTGTTGCAACCACGGGCCAGCTCGCCGCGCTTGTACGCGAGGCCGTGCGGACCCGCGAGCCCGGCCAGGATCCGGCGACGCGTACCTTTCAGGCTTTACGGATTTACGTCAATCAGGAACTCGAGCAGCTCGCTCTAGTCCTGCCGCAAGCGGTGAATGCCCTGAATACCGGAGGGCGGCTGGTGGTGATCAGCTTTCATTCGCTCGAGGATCGGATCGTCAAACGTTTCATGCGCGACGAGGCCAATACCGACAAGTTGCCCAAGAATCTTCCCGTGCGTAGCGCCGATCTACCGCCGGCGCGGTTGCGCCTGCTGGGCAAGCCGGTCAGGGCGAGTGCCGGAGAAATTGCGGCCAATGCGCGGGCGCGCAGCGCAGTCATGCGCGTCGCGGTCCGTCTGGCTGATCGTCCGCTGCCGGAGGCGGCATGATTCGCGTGAATCTGTTTCTGCTTCTGGCCGCCGTGTTTTGTGCGCTGAGTGTGGTCAGTTCGCAGCACAAGGCGCGCAAGCTCTTTCAGGCGCTGGAGGGCGAGCAGGAGCGGGCCAAGCAGCTGGACGTTGAATACGGACAGTTGCAGATCGAGTTGTCGACCTGGGCGACTTCGCCGCGTATCGAGAAAATTGCCCGCGAGAAGTTGCGCATGCGTCTGCCTGAAGCAGCGAAGATCATGGTGGCGAAATCGGTCGGGGGGGCGCGATGATCCGCTTCAAGGGGCCGCGGGCGCACAAATTCGCCGAAAGTCCGTTGCTCCGCCTGAGTTTGCCGGCCTGGCGTTCGCGCCTGATGGCCTTGCTCATTCTGGCCTGTTTTGCCTTGCTCGTCGGCCGGGCCTTCTATCTACAGGTGCTGAATAACGATTTTCTGCAGGAGAAAGGCGAATCGCGTTATCGGCGCGATCTGGAGATTCCGGCTTCGCGCGGGCGTATCGCCGACCGCAATGGCGACGTGCTGGCCATTTCGACGCCGATGAAATCGGTCTGGGCGGTTCCCGCCGACGCCCGCCTGTCGCCGCAACAGACGGCACAGCTAGCGGTTTTGCTGGAAATGGATGGCAAGGAACTGAATCGTAAATTGCTCAGTGACAAATCGTTTGTCTTCCTGCGGCGACAACTGCCACCGGAAATCGGAGACAAGGTGGCCGCGCTCAAATTGCCGGGGATCGGGCTGGACAAGGAGTATCGCCGTTATTACCCGACGGGCGAAATGACGGCCCATCTCGTCGGGTTCACCGGCGTTGATGATCAGGGGCTGGAAGGCGTCGAGCTGGCTTTTCAGGATCAGTTGCTTGGCCATGCCGGGCGACGCAGCGTGATCAAGGATCGGCGTGGCCAGATCGTCGAGGATGTCGGCTCGATCCGGCCACCGCAGGATGGCAAGGATATCCGCCTGGCGCTCGATTCCAAGGTACAGTATCTGGCCTACAGTCAGCTCAAGCAGGCGGTGATCGATAATCGGGCCAAGGCCGGCGGCGCTATTGTTCTTGACACCAGGAACGGCGAAATCCTGGCGCTTGTCAACTGGCCGACGTACAACCCGAACAACCGTGAGCGCCTGTCCGGGGCGCAGTTGCGCAACCGGGCGGTGACCGATTCCTTCGAGCCGGGGTCGACATTAAAGCCGTTTACCATTGCCCAGGCGCTCGAAAGTGGCAAGATCCGCTTCGATACGCTGATCAATTGTGCGCCGGGAAAACTGACTATCGGCACGGCAACGATCAGCGACGCGCATCCGCATGGCGCGTTGACGGTGGCGCAGGTGATCCAGAAATCGTCCAACGTCGGTGCGGCAAAGATCGCCGCTATGCTCAGTGCCAAGCAGATGTGGGACATGTTCGACGCAATCGGGTTCGGGCAGGTGCCGCGTCTCGGTTTTCCGGGGGAAGTCGGTGGGCGCTTGCGTCCCTGGAAGAGTTGGCGTCCGATCGAGCAGGCCACCATGTCCTATGGCCACGGCATTTCCGTTTCCCTGATGCAATTGGCGCGCGCTTATTCGGTTTTTGCGCGCGAAGGCGATATTGCGCCTTTGTCGCTGACCAGGGCTGATGCGGTGCCGCTTGCGACGACTCCGGTTTTCAGCCAACAGACCGTACGCGAAGTCCGTGCCATGCTCGAAATGGCCGTTCAGCCCGGAGGTACGGCACCGCGTGCGCAGGTTCCCGGTTACCGGGTGGCTGGCAAGACGGGAACGGCTTACAAGCTTGAAGGCGGACAATACGCCAAGAAATATGTGGCGTCCTTTGTCGGTTTGGCGCCGGTCTCCGATCCGCGCCTGGTGGTGGCGATCATGATCGATGAACCGGGCGGCGCGCAGCATTACGGCGGCGATGTGGCCGGGCCGGTGTTTTCCGCAGTCATGGGGGGCGCGCTCCGTACGCTGGGTGTTCCGCCGGATGCGCCGGTGCGTGTGGCGCAGGCCGGTGAAACGATGAAGGAGCGCTTGTGAATCGGGAAAAAGTCCGCGGTGACATGACGGCGAACACGGTCTTGCAGCGGCTCGGGCTTCTCGGCGTATACCCGGCGGGGATGGCGGACGACAGCCGGCAGGTACGGCGTGGCGATCTGTTTGTCGCCTATCCCGGGGGCGTGGCCGATGGCCGACGCTTCATTGCCGATGCCATTGCGCGTGGTGCGGCGGCGGTGCTCTGGGAGGATGATGGAGAATTTTCCTGGGATGCGCAGTGGGATGTCGTGCATTTGCCAGGAAGCGGATTGCGCCGCTTGTGCGGGGCGCTGGCCAACGCCATTTGCCGCCAGCCAAGCGAACGCCTGTCGTTGATTGCCATCACCGGAACCAACGGCAAGACGACCATCAGCCAGTGGCTGGGTCGCATCCACCCGCGTCGCTGTGCGGTCATCGGTACCCTGGGTGCCGGATTTGTCGAGCAACTGACGGAGACTGGTTTCACTACGCCGGAAGCGAGCACGCTGACGCGCTATCTGCAGGAGTTTGCCGATTCCGGGGCACAGGCTTGCACCCTGGAAGCCAGTTCGATCGGCATCGAGGAGGGCCGTCTCGACGGCACGCGCATCGATGTGGCGGTGTTTACCAACCTGACGCGCGACCATCTCGATTATCACGCGACGATGGACGCCTACGCGGCAGCCAAGGAAAAACTTTTCACCTGGCCGCATCTGCGCCTGGCTGTGGTCAATCTCGATGATCCTTTCGGACGCCTGCTGGCCGCGCGCACGACGGCGAGCAAGGTGCTCGGCTATACGCAGAGCAGCGCGTGCGAGGGACGTCAGGGTGTTGTCCGGGCGGAAGATGTGGAAGAGACGGTCAATGGCCTGAGCTTCCGGTTGTGCGCGCCGAACGGGCGCTCACGGGTGGAAACCAGCGTGCTCGGACGCTATAACGTGTCGAATCTGCTGGCGGTAGCGGCGGTGTTGATCGATGCCGGGCTGACGCCAGGCGATGTGGCCGAGCGTTTTGCCGTGCTACCCTCGCCGCCGGGTCGGCTGGAGAAGGTTGGCGGGGACAATGAACCGCTGATTGCCGTCGATTACGCGCATACGCCCGATGCCCTGGAAAACGCCCTGAATGCCTTGCGTGGCGTGGCTCAGGCCAGGGGCGCCGGGCTGACAGTTATTTTCGGCTGCGGTGGCGATCGCGATCGCGGCAAACGGCCGTTGATGGGCGAGATTGCGGCGCGTCTGGCCGATCGCGTGGTGCTGACCAGCGACAACCCGCGTAGCGAAGATCCGGCGGCTATCCTCGACGAAATCCGGGCGGCTGCGCCGCAGGCCGAGGTGATTGCCGATCGCGCGCAAGCCATCCGGCGCAGCGTTCTGGCGGCGCATCCGGCGGAAGTGATTCTGCTCGCTGGCAAGGGACACGAACCGTATCAGGAAATTGCCGGTGTGCGGCGTCCGTTTTCGGATGTCGACGCGGCGCTTGCGGCGCTTGAAGCGCGCAGGGAGGAACAACAATGAGCATCGCGCTCGATCTGCAGAGCGCCGCCGTGGCCATGGGCGGGGTTCTCAGCGGCGAAAACGCCATTTTTTGCGGGGTGTCGACCGATAGCCGTTCGCTGGCTGCCGGCGCGCTGTTTTTTGCCTTGCGCGGCGAACGCTTCGACGGGCATGCGTTCGTCGCCACGGTCAAGTCATGTGGCGCGGCCGCCGCCGTGGTGGCTACCGATACTCTTGAAAGTCTCAAGGACTGCACTTTGCCGCTCATCGCTGTGGAGGATACGCGGTTGGCGCTGGGCCGGCTGGCGGCCAGCTGGCGGGCGCGATTCGACTTGCCGGTCGTTGCGGTGACCGGCAGCAATGGCAAGACGACGACCAAGGAAATGATCGCCAGCATTCTGCGCGCCGGCTTTGGCGATGGCGTGCTGGCGACGCAAGGTAACTTCAACAACGAAATCGGCCTGCCGCTGACCCTTCTCGAGCTGAACGACAGCCATCGCGCGGTAGTTATCGAGATGGGAATGAACCATCCGGGAGAAATTGCTTATCTGACGCGCATAGCGCAACCGGGCGTGGCGGTGGTGACCAATGCCCAACGTGCGCATCTGGCCGGAATGGGCAATCTGGCATCGGTTGCCGAAGAGAAAGGCAGCTTGTTCCTCGGCCTGCCCGAGAGCGGCGTCGGGGTAGTCAATATCGACGACGACTGGGCCGGGCTGTGGCGCCGCCAGTGCGGCGCGCACCGCATCGTGACGTGTTCTTTCGCCGGGTCGGCCGAGGTGTGCGGCGCGCACCGCGAGCATGGCCTGGAGAGCCGACTGGAAATTCGGATAGGTGCGGCGCGGGCGGAGATCGCGCTGGCTCTTCCTGGGGGGCACAACGCGCGCAACGCCCTGGTGGCCGCAGCGGCGGCCTGGGCGGTGGGTTTGCCCCTGCCCGTCATCGCGCAAGGCCTGGGTGAATTCCGCGGCGTCAAGGGGCGCTTGCAGCGGCGAGCGGCATGCAATGGCGCATCCTTGCTTGACGATACCTATAACGCCAATCCCGATTCGGTGTGTGCCGCCATTGATGTGCTGGCCGCGACTGTGGGCAGGAAGATCCTGGTCCTCGGCGACATGGGCGAAATCGGCGAAATGAGCGGCCAGTTCCATGACGAGGTGGGCGGCTATGCCAAGAGCCAGGGCATCGATCGATTGCTGACGCTGGGCGAGGCGAGCGCATTGGCGGCGCACAATTTCGGCGCCGGCGGGCAGCATTGCGCGAGTGTCGACGAATTGGTCGGCATTTTACAGGCGGAACTGACGCCGCAGACGACGGTACTGGTCAAGGGTTCGCGCTTCATGCGCATGGAGCGTGTCAGCAATGCCGTGGCCGTCGACCGTGACGCGCCGCAACAGGGGGAGAAATAAGATGCTGCTGCATTTGGCCCAATGGCTGGCGCAGGATGTGCGCGCGTTCAACGTATTCAATTACATCACCTTGCGCGCGGTTCTCGCTGCCATGACGGCGCTGCTGATTTCCTTCATGGCCGGCCCGGCGCTGATTCGCTGGCTGACCGCCAGGAAAATCGGCCAGGCGGTGCGT
>CAYTWY010000085.1:0-8197 GCA_964440925.1 uncultured Propionivibrio sp.
AGTTTCGAACGAAAATTACACCCCTAAACGGGTCAGTTTTGGATGGACGTCAACAACCGCCCTCCTGACGGCAGCCGGCAGCGCCATCTGCGGCGCGGCAGCCATCGTCGCCACGGCGCCCCTGCTCCGCATGCCGCACGACAAGTCGGCGCAAGCAACCACCAGCGCCGTATCGACGGTCGTGCTCTTCGGCAGTCTGGCCATGCTGCTCTATCCGGCCCTCTATGCGCTCAGCGGTAGCGAACAAAGCGCCTTCGGCCTTTACGTCGGCTCGACGGTTCACGAAGTCGCGCAGGTGGTGGCGATCGGCAACATGATCGGAGAAAAGGCCGCCCATGCGGCAATCATCGCCAAGATGCTCCGCGTACTGCTGCTCATTCCTTTTCTCTTCGGCCTGAGCGCCATCTTTCGCCGCAAGACGGGACAACAAAAAATCAGCGTCCCGTGGTTTGCCCTCGCCTTCCTGCTGCTAGTGGTGATCAATTCGCTGCCCCTCGTTCCGGCCGAAGCCAGTACATTCTTGCGCCACACCGGAATGATTCTTCTCACCGCCGCGATGGCGGCGCTAGGCATGGACACCCGTATCGAACGCCTGCGGCAAGGTGGCCTGAAAACGCTCGGTCTGGGACTGTGTCTGTTTGCCCACCTGATTTTCATCGGCGGACTGATCAACAACTGGATCAGCCGATAAGCGGACGGGCCAGCCTTTTTCGCAGCAGAGGAACAGCGCTCACCCGCCGAGCGGCGTGAAATCGTAACCGTCGCCACGCCGTGCGAGGATGCCGATGGCCGCGCCCGGCAGGTGGTAACCGGCAACCAGCAGGTTTTCGGCCAGCCGGCGGCGCGTCAGGCGTGCCGCCTCGGCGTCGAGATCGAAGGATACCGCCCAGTCCGGATGCCGCACGAAGAGCGCGGCAAGGTTGGTGGCATCGCCCCAGAACAGCACCTTGCGCTGACCGCCCTCGATCACGTAGGCGGTGTGTCCGGGCGTGTGGCCGAAGGCCGGGAGCGAGCGGATGCCGGGCAGTACGTCGTGCCCCGGCTCGAAACGCACGATACGCGCGGCTTCCGGCGCAAACACCCGGCGCACGGTCATGTAAGGCCCCCTGGCGGCCTCGGGCGCCGCCGCCATGCGCGCATCGTCCATCCACCAGCGCCATTCCGGCTCGGGCGCGAAGAGTGTCGCCTTGGGAAAGGCCAGAACCCCCGCCTTGTTGCGCAAGCCGTTGATGTGGTCGCCGTGAAAATGGGACAAGACGACGGCGGTTACCGAGGCCGGGTCGATCCCCGCCTTGCCCATGTTTTCACGCAGCCGTCCGGCGGTTGCCGCGCCGAACTCGCCATTGCCGGCATCAAACAGTACGCGCTGCGTGCCGATGTCGGCGAGCAGGGCAGTATAGGGCGTAATCAGGCGATCCTCGGACAACCCGGCGGCGCGCAGGGCGGCCTGGACTTCGGCCAGCGGAACGTTGCGCACATACCTGGCGTCGAGCACACGGCTGCCGTAGCCGTCGGAGAGCATGGTGATCGTCACGCCGCCCAGATCGAGGCGGACAACGCCATCAGCCAGCGGCACGGCCTGTGGCTGAGGCGGTAGCGTCGAGCAAGCACCCAGTGTACCGGCGACCCAGGCCGTGCCGAGCGCCGCACCGGAAACCATGAAATCTCTCCGCGACATGCGCATGGCGTTGCTCCTTGTGTAAAAAGGAAATCAGGATCGCTCGGACGGCGGCGCCACCTTGAACACTTCGGCCAGCGTCGTCATCCCTGCCGCCACTTTCATGGCGCCGGAAATACGCAAGGGTTTCATCCCCTCGCGATAGGCGAGGTCACGAATCCGGCCAAGATCGGCGTTATCGCCGATGGCCTGCTTCATGTCCGCCGAAAGCATGAGGATTTCATAAATGCCAACGCGCCCGCGATAGCCGGTCATGCGGCATTCGAGACAACCGACCGGATGATGGAACTGCGCCGGGCGGTTGGCCTTCCACGGGGCGACCAGACGATCCCACAGGGCTTCATCCTCTGGCGTAGCCGGCAAGGCTTTCTTGCAGCTCGGACAGAGCACGCGCACCAGACGCTGTGCCATGACGCCGAGCACCGTGGCACTCATCAGATAGGACGGCAGCCCCAGATCGAGCAGGCGCGTCACCGCCGCCGGCGCATCGTTGGTATGCAGCGTGGACAGCACCAGGTGGCCGGTCAGGGCGGCCTGAATGGCGACTTCGGCGGTTTCCAGATCGCGGATTTCGCCGACCATGATGATGTCCGGGTCTTGCCGCATCAGGGCGCGGACCCCTTCGGCAAAATCGAGGTCGATGGCTTTTTGCACCTGCATCTGGTTGAACGCCGGTTCGACCATTTCAATCGGGTCTTCGATGGTGCACACGTTGACTTGCGGCGTCGCCAGCTGTTTCAGCGTCGAATACAGTGTAGTGGTCTTGCCCGAGCCGGTCGGGCCAGTGACCAGGATGATGCCGTTGGGACGCTCCGTCATGGCCTTCCACTTGGCCTGATCGTCGTCGGCAAAACCGAGATCGGTGAAGTTGCGCACCAGCACTTCGGGATCGAAAATGCGCATCACCAGTTTTTCGCCGAAAGCGGTGGGCAAGGTGGACAGGCGCATCTCGGCCTCCTGCCCGTCCGCCGTGCGCGTCTTGATCCGACCGTCCTGCGGGCGCCGCTTCTCGACGAGATCCATGCGACCGAGAATCTTGATGCGGCTGACCATCGCCGCCATCACGCCCATCGGAATCTGATACACCTGATGCAGCACGCCGTCGATGCGAAAGCGCACAATGCCCAGCTCGCGCCGCGGCTCGATGTGGATGTCGCTGGCGCGCTGATCGAAGGCGTACTGCCACAGCCAATCGACGATATTGACGATGTGCTGGTCGTTGGCGTCAAACTGCTTGTTGCTGCGCCCAAGCTCGACCAGTTGTTCGAAGGATGACAGTCCGGCACTCTGCCCGCCCTGCTGCGAAGCTTTCTTGACCGAGCGGGCAAGATTGTAGAACTCGACGAGGTAGCGCCCGACATCGACCGGGCTGGCAAACACGCGGCGAATCTTCTTCTTGGCGATGTCCTGGATCTCCTTTTCCCACTCGCGCAGGAAAGGTTCGATAGTCGCCACGACGATTTCTTTGGCGCCAACCTGTACGGGAAGCACGCCGAAGCGCGTCGCATAAGCACTGGACATGACTTCGGTCACCGCCGTGAAGTCGATTTTCAGCGGGTCGATGTGGTAATACTCGAGACCGACCTTGGCCGCCAGCCATTCGCCCAGATCATCGAGGGTCAGAAGACGATGCGGTGGCTGACGCGATTTCCACTTCTGGTTGGCCACGATCGTCAGCGGATGCAAGCCCAGCCGCCGCAACCGGCTTTCGGCGATCAGCGCTTCGGCATCGGCCTTGTCCACCAGCCCGTCGGCAACCAGCAGGCCGAGAATTTCGGCCACCGTCAGGCGGTGATCGGAAACGCTTTTATTCTTGTGTTCGCCCATGACAAACATCTTTCAGCACGTCGATGCGGGCACTATACCCGACAAGATGGCGCGGACTCAATGCCGTTCGCCCCGCCGGCACGCCCCAAAGCGCGGCGTTGCGCCGGCCATTCGCATCGCACAGGTAAAGGTTTGTTTCACTGCCTTGCTGCCGGTCTTGCGGATGCTCTACAATCCCACCATTGCATTGTTCGGCGCCCCCCTGTGCAACGCGCCGCCACTCATGAGGAAAACCCCGATGAAATCCCTGTTGTCCGTCATTTCCCTGGCTTTTATCCTGACCGCCGTTCCCGCCGGCGCGCAGCAGGGTCCGGCAGGCGTTCCGGGCGCGCTCGGGCTATTCCCGCTCGAATCGCCCAAAACCAGGCCACAAGCAAAACCGGCCAAACGCCCCGTACCCGACTGCCGCACGGCAAAAGACCGGCAGCAATGCCTGGCGCGCCAAAACGAAGGCTCACAGGCGCAACTGGCCTGCGGCGACAAGAAAGGCACCGCGCGCAGCCAATGCGTCAGGGAACTGGCCGCCACTTATAACTGCGCACGCTCGGCTTTGCCGCAACAGTGCGAAGCACGCCACCGGGCCGTGGCCGCATGCCGCGATAAAAACGGAACACCATTTGCACAATGCGTGCGGCAACAGATGCAGCACGCGCAGTGCAGCAAGACGCCCGATCCCGTAGCCTGCGAACAACACCTGAAAGCGCAGGATCTGTGCAAGAACAAACTCGGTGAGGAACACCGCCAGTGTCTGCGTGACACCCTGACGACAAAGCCCTGATCAAGGCGCAGAGACAGGTCCCGGCCAGGCCTCGCGCCAGCGCTCAAGCTTGGCCGCGAAACCGAGGGTAAACGCCGGACTCGATGAGGGCAGGACAAGAACGTCGTAACCTTCTGCCGAAAAACTGCGCGCGAACTTTGCCGATGTCTTGCCGTTAAAACAAATGCGCCGCAGCTGCGGCGCATTTGTTTTGAGCCGGGAAAAATCGTTGGCCTCGGCAGACTGGATGGCAGAATCCAGCGCCCCCTCCCGCCGACATGCCCGATAGACATCCCATACGCCAACATGGTGCTGCAGCAGCAGACGCTGCCTGGTGGGGTAATCGAGTCCTGCCAGCGGCTCGCCAAGCAAGGCACCGAGTAGCCGCCAGAACTGGTTCTGCGGATGCGCGTAATACTGCTGCGCGGCGAGCGAAGCGGGCGACGGGAAGCTGCCAAGAATCAGCGTCTCGATATTGGCATCGAGGATCGGTGATAAACCGACGAGAAAAGCAGGATCAGGATTCACGTCAAAAAGGCTTCACCACAACGGGCACAACGAGAACCTTGTTTTGTTCTTCCGTTGTGTCGTTGTGGTGAAGCCGTCTTTTACTTGGCCGAAAGTGCCAGCATCAGGTCGTTGATGCGCTTGACGAAACCCGCCGGATCATCAAGCGTGCCGCCTTCAGCCAGGGTAGCCTGTTCGAGCAGGAGATTGGCCCAGTCGTCAAAGCGCGACTCTTCATATTTCAGCCGCTGTACCGCCGGGTGCTTGGGATTGATTTCGAGGATCGGCTTGCTCTCCGGCGCTTGTTGCCCGGCCGCCTTGAGAATGCGCGCCAGGTTGCCGCCAAGATCATGTTCGTCAGCAACGATACACGACGGCGAATCGGTCAGACGATGCGTCACCCGCACGTCCTTCACCTTGTCGCCCAGCGTTGTCTTGACCTTGTCGAGCAGCGCCTTGTATTCGTCAGCGGCCTGTTCGGCCTCCTTCTTTTCGGCTTCGTCTTCCAGCTTGCCCAAATCGAGTCCACCCTTGGCCACCGACTGCAATGGCTTGCCGTCAAATTCGGTCAGGCTGCCCGTTACCCACTCGTCGACGCGGTCGGAGAGCAGCAGCACTTCGATGCCCTTCTTGCGGAAGATTTCGAGATGCGGGCTGTTCTTGGCGGCGGTAAAGGTTTCTGCCGTCACGTAGTAAATCTTCTCCTGGCCTTCCTTCATGCGCGACACGTAAGCGCTGAGCGAGACCGTTTCATCGGGCGTATCAGTGTGTGTCGAAGCAAAACGCAGCAGTTTGGCGATGCGCTCCTTGTTGGCCATATCTTCGCCGGTACCTTCCTTGAGCACACGACCGAATTCTTTCCAGAATTTCGCATACTTCTCCTGTTCGGCAGCCTCCTCGCTGTCGGCCAGACTCTCCAGCATGCCCAGAACCTTCTTCACGCAGCCACCCCGGATGGTCTCGATATCGCGCGATTCCTGGAGAATTTCCCGTGAGACATTGAGCGGCAGGTTGTTCGAATCGACGATGCCGCGCACAAACCGCAGATAAAGCGGCATCAACTGTTCCGCATCATCCATGATGAACACGCGCTTGACATACAACTTGACGCCATGGCGCGCATTGCGATCCCACAGATCAAAGGGGGCACGCTGCGGGATGTACAGCAACTGGGTGTATTCCTGCTTGCCTTCAACCTTGGCATGCACATAAGCCAGCGGATCTTCAAAGTCGTGTGCAACGTGCTTGTAGAATTCCTTGTACTGCTCGTCGCTGATCTCCGATTTGGGACGCGCCCACAGGGCCGACGCCTGATTGATCGTTTCATCCTCATCGGTAACGACCTGTTCCTTCTTCTCCTCGTCCCAGGTTTCCTTCTTCATGAGAATCGGCAAGGTAATGTGGTCGGAATACTTGCAAACCGTCTGGCGCAGCTTCCAGGTGGAGAGGAACTCGTCTTCGCCCTCGCGCAAATGCAGGATGACCTCGGTTCCGCGCCCAGCCTTGTCAACCATCTCGACCGTAAACTCGCCTTCACCGGCAGATTCCCACTTGACGGCCTGATTCGCCTCCAGTCCGGCACGCCGGGAAATTACCGTCACCTTGTCGGCAACGATATACGACGAATAGAAGCCAACACCGAACTGGCCGATCAGGTGCGCATCCTTGGCCTGATCGCCACTCAAGGCGGAGAAGAATTCACGTGTACCGGACTTGGCAATGGTTCCCAGATGTTCAACCGCTTCCTCACGCGACAACCCGATCCCGTTGTCGGAAATGGTGATCGTGCGCGCCGCCTTGTCAAAAGCGAGGCGGATTTTCAGTTCCGAGTCATCGCCGTAAAGTGCGGCGTTGTTCAGCGCTTCAAAGCGCAGCTTGTCGCAGGCATCAGAGGCATTCGAGATCAGCTCGCGCAGGAAGATTTCCTTGTTGCTGTACAGCGAATGAATCATCAGGTTGAGCAATTGCTTGACCTCGGCCTGAAAGCCCAGTGTTTCCTTGTTGTTACTCATTGAAAAACTCCGTGATAAGCGTTGATCTGAATGCGCAAGAATGGCCGGAAATCCTACAAGTCCGGCGATGCGGGGTTAGTTTGGGGCGGTACCGGACATTTCAAGCCCTGCACCGAAAGACCAGGGCTACGGCTCGATACAACGGTACTCGATGCACAGCACCTCGACTTCACGCCATCCGGCGGGACTCTGGAAACGCACCATATCGCCTTCGCGCGCCTTGAGCAGCGCCCGCGCCAGCGGGGACACCCAGCTGATACGATTGCGCGCAAAATCGGTCTCATCGACGCCGACAATCTGATAGGTCTGTTCGTCCCCCTGTTCGTCGCCGATCATCACCGTCGCCCCGAAGAAGACCTGTTCGACGTTCGGTTGCCGCGCCGGATCGACAACCTCGGCCAGATCGAGGCGCCGCGTCAGGAAGCGGATACGCCGGTCGATCTCGCGCAGACGCCGCTTGCCGTAAATGTAGTCGCCATTCTCCGAACGATCTCCGTTCGAAGCCGCCCAGTGCACGACTTCAACGACATGCGGACGCTCCACCCGCAGCAACTGGTCAAGCTCTTCCTTGATGCGCGCATAACCGCCCGGCGTGATGTAGTTGCGCACGCCCTGCGGCAACTGCAGCGCAGCTTCGGGCAACTCTTCGTCCTCATCGTCCGCTTCTCTGGTAAAAGCCTTGTTCATCGACCGAACTCCGTCAAATCGGCAGGCACGCGCCACAGACGGCATATTACGCATATTTTTCCGTTTCATGCATGGCGGAGACCGGAAACACCGGCGACGCTGTACCGTTGTTTTTTTCGCGCGGCGCGCCTACCATAATCCCCAACCTGTTCCGATCCGTCGCATCGACAAAACGGGCAGGCCACCGTGCCATGAGCGGCGAAAACTGGGTTCCCGTCTTATGGCACAAGGGACAATTATTGTGCGTTAGCGGGATACCACCGGATGGAGGAATGATGCTGACCGAAGACGAAACCACCAATACCCGGATCACCCTGAACGAACTTCAGGTCGAACACCGGGATCTCAACCTGATCGTCGAGCACCTGTCGGGCACGCCGCTGCCCGAGCAGGATCAGTTGTTGATTCACCGGCTAAAGAAACGCAAATTGCTGCTCAAGGACAGGATTTACCAGCTCGAACGAATGCTTGTTCCCGATATTCCGGCCTGAGCGGGCAAGGCGCAATCGGCCGGGCGACCTGCTCACACCAAGCGGCGCGGGTCGCCCGCAGGCTTCAGATAACGAAGCGCCCGAGATACCAGAACAAGGCGCCGATCACGGCGCTGCACGGAATCGTCAACACCCACGCCCAGACGATGGTTCCGGCAAGCCCCCAGCGCACGGCGGAAAGGCGCTTCGTTGCGCCAACACCGACGATGGCGCCGGTGATGGTGTGTGTCGTCGACAC
>CAYTWY010000086.1:0-2395 GCA_964440925.1 uncultured Propionivibrio sp.
CACTTCGTTCTGTTTGAACACGTCGCCGTAGGTAATGGTCGTCTGGTCGTTCTTCGCCCAGACCAGGTCGTAGACGTTATCGACGCCCTGCAAATACATGGCGAGGCGCTCCAGCCCGTAAGTGATTTCACCCAGCACCGGTTTGCACACCAGCGAGCCGACTTCCTGGAAGTAGGTGAATTGCGTCACTTCCATGCCGTCCAGCCAGACTTCCCAACCCAGACCCCAGGCGCCCAGCGTCGGCGATTCCCAGTCATCCTCGACGAAGCGGATATCGTGTTCCTTGAGGTTGATGCCCAGGGCTTCGAGCGATTGCAGGTAGAGCTCCTGGATGTTGTCGGGCGACGGCTTCAGGACGACCTGGTATTGGTAATAGTGTTGCAGGCGGTTGGGGTTCTCGCCGTAGCGGCCGTCCTTGGGGCGGCGCGAGGGTTGCACGAAGGCGGCATTCCACGGTTCCGGGCCGATGGCGCGCAGGAAGGTGGCGGTGTGAAAGGTGCCGGCGCCGACCTCGATATCGTAGGGCTGGAGCAGCGCACACCCCTGTTTGTCCCAGAAACTCTGGAGACGCAGAATGACTTCCTGAAATGTCGGCACGATGGTAGGCATGTGAGGCTTCATTAAAGCGGTAAAGCGCCGATTTTACTTGGTTTTGCCCCGGACAAGAAAGCGCGCCGCGCAATAACTGTTTTGCATGCCGGCCGGGAAGGTGCATGGATCAACAGCCTGCACGCCTATTGCTCGAAGATGCGCATGCCTATTGGCTTCCGTGGCAGCATTGAAACCGGGGTGAAGCAACCACGGAGAACACGGAGAAAAACAATCCATATCATTTGCTCCCTGTGCCTGGCCTGCGGACTTACCTGACGCACCATTGCTGTTCACAGGGCACGCCGTCGCGGTTACCGTCCATCTTGACGTCAGGGCAGTTTTGCAGGAAAAACGTGGCCTCGGCGCATGATTTCATCTCCGAACAAAGCGTTCGGCCATCGCAGCGAAAATCCGTCGCAGCGGTTTGTGCCGCTTCTGGTGCTGCAACAGCGCGCTTGGGGACGGCCAGGCGCGAATACCCGGCATAGACAAAAGCCAGCAGCGCCACGACAACCGCCAGCCGAAGAAACCGCACACCTCCACGAGGGCTTGCGCGCCGGGAGGCAGGCAAGTCATGCCGGGGAGAATGTCGTACCTGGCGATCCAGGCACACAAGACGTGTTGCACGCAACTTTCCGTCGCGCCCCGTTTCGATTTCAAACGAAAGTCGTTCGCCAATTCGAGGCCGCAGACCGTCGGCGGGAAAAGCCGAAACATGAACGAAAACTTCGCTCCCGCCTTGGGCGGGAGAAACGAAACCAAAACCGCGCTCATCGTTCCATTTGACGAGTCTGCCTTCCATGCGCATGAGAAAAACCTTCAAAAAAGAGCGCGTCGCCGCGCCCCCGTGTGTGTCAGCGCATCAATACGCCAGTCTCATCCAGGCCTGGTAGGTGTCGCCCGGTTGCAGCGTTACACCATGGTCGAGTACGTCGCAGCGTTCGACGCAGATGTAGCCAACGTGGTTGCCTTCGCCGAGATCGCCCATGTTCTTGGCACCGTCCCAGGCGTTCCAGACGATCGTGTCGCGGGTGCTGGAGGCAATGGTGATGGCGCGTTCCGGCGTCTTCAGCACCTGCTTCTCCGGCACGTCCTGATAGATGTACACGCTTTCTGCGCTGAGCGCGACTTCGCCGCTTTGCTGGCAGCGTGCGTCGTTGCGGGTCTTGTTGATGAAGTGCACGCCATCGAGTCCGGCAACGCGTGCCTTGGCGACGTCGGCCACGGCGAAATAGGTGTGGAAGACAAAGGCAAACGGGGCGGCCGTGGTGCTGCGATTCTGCGCCGAGATGTCCAGCTTCAGTTCGCGGCCGACCAGTACGTCAAGGCGGAAGACAAAGGCGTGCGGCCACAGGCTGCAGGCGTTTTCGTCACCTTCCAGTTCGAAGGCCAGACGGGTGGCGCCACCGTCCACCACTTCGGCGGCGATCAGCGTCCACGCCATGGTGCGCGCAAAGCCGTGTACTGTCTTGCCGTCCGGGCCGGCGCCGAACCACGGCAGACACAGCGGGATGCCGCCACGGATGGCTTTGCCGGTTTCCAGCATGCACTTGGGTGATACCCACAGCATTTCGGCTTGTCCGGCCGGCTGGAAGGACATTACATGCGCGCCCTGCAGAGCAATGACGGCGTGCCCGAGCGCGTTGTCGATGACTAGCATCGGCAGACCGGCATCGCCGGCCTTGTGCAGGGCGGGATAGAGTTCGGTGGAGTTTTTCAGCGTAATACCGGCAACATTGCCCACGTGTTTGAAAACGGATTGGACTGACATGTGATGCATCTCCTGAAAGGTTCTGGTTTTAGT
>CAYTWY010000086.1:2495-8115 GCA_964440925.1 uncultured Propionivibrio sp.
CCCCAGCGGCTGTAGGGCGTCTGTCCGGAAAAGCCCTGGGCTTCGCCGCGCAGGGCGCCACGCGTAAAGGGTTTGAGCGCGCTGACGACGTTTCCGTGGCTGTCGATGATGGCTGTCATCCCGGTATTGGTGGCGCGCAGCATCATCCGTCCGTTTTCCAGGCTGCGCATGCGGGCGATCTGCAAATGCTGCGCCGGCGCCAGCGAATCGCCGAACCACGCCACATTGGAGAGGTTGACCAGCAACATGGCTTCGGGCAGCGCACGGATGATCTCTTCGCCAAAGGCATCCTCATAGCAGATGTTGGCGGCCACTTTCAGGTCGCCGAGGGTGAACGGCGGTTGCTGTGGGTCGCCCGGCGTGAAATCGGATAGGGGGATGTGCAGCAGCCCCATGAACCACTTGAAGCCCGGCGGCACGAATTCGCCAAAGGGCACCAGATGCACCTTGTGGTATTGCTGTTGGCCGGACGCGCCGATGCTCAGGGCGGCATTGGCGTAACGCTGGTTGTCACCGATGGCGATGCCGAGCAGCAGGTCGCCCTGGGTGCGGGCGGCAAGGCGCGCCAGATCATCGAGATACGCCCCCGGCAGCTGGTCAAGAAAGGCCGGGATGGCGGTTTCCGGCAGCACCGTCAATTGCGCCGGGTTGTCCTGGGCCAGGCGGTAGTAGGTGCGCAGCGAGTCGATGAACAGTTCCGGACGCCATTTGAGTGCCTGCGGGATATTGCCCTGGAGCAGGGCGACACTGACCGGTTTGCCGACTGGCGTTGTCCACTGGTATTGCCCGAGCAGCGCGCCGCCGAGGCACAGACCAAGCGCCGCCAGCACCGCCGCAACGGCAGCACGCGCCGCCCGCTGCCGGACATGCCGCACCGCCTCGCACCCCAGCGCGACAACGAGCGCCAGCACAAAAGACACACCATAGACGCCGAACAGCGGAGCCCATCCGGCGAGCGGCGAGGGCGGCGTTTGCGCATAGCCGAGCGCCAGCCAGGGAAAGCCGGTCAGTACCCAGCCGCGCAGCCATTCGCCGGAAGTCCATAGCGCCGCGAAGAACAGGGCGCGTTGCCACCAGAGCGCTGGCCGGTAACGAACAAAGGCTGCACCAGCGAGTCCCGGCCAGCACGCGAGCAGCGCGCAGAGCGCCAGCGTCGACAGCGCGGCAAGCGGCGGCGGCATGCCGCCAAAGGCACTCAGGCTGACATAGACCCAGGACACTCCGGCGAGGAACAGGCCGAAACCGAAAGCCGCACCGAGAAAGAAACCGCTGCGCGCCGGTCGCCGGGCATCGGGCTGCGCGCCGAGCAGTGCATAGAGGCCGCCCAGCGTCGGCAGCAGCAGCGGAAACAGGCCGAACGGAGCAAAAGCGAGGACGCTCGCCGCACCCAGCGCCAGGCCAAGCCACAGGCGACGCGCGACGGCGTCAGAGGCCATGCTCGCCCTCGCGCACCGGCCGCACCAGCAGGGTATGGATTCGACGCCGGTCGGCGCGCAACACATGGAAATGCACCCCGTCGATCTCGACTTCCTCGTTACGCCGCGGCACCCGGCCAAAGGCATTGAGCACCAGACCACCGACGGTATGGCAGGCTCCATCGCCGAAATGCGTATCGAACAGGGCGTCGAAATCCTTGAGCGCGGCACGCGCCTTGACGCGGTAGCGTCCTGTCCGATCGAGGCGGATGGCGTCGTCGGCCTCGTCAAAATCGTATTCGTCCTCGATGTCGCCGACGATCTGTTCGAGAACGTCCTCGATGGTGATCAGCCCGCTCACCACCGCGTATTCGTCGATCACCACCGCCATGTGATTGTGCGACACCCGGAATTCACGCAACAGCACATTCAGGCGCTTCGATTCGGGGATGAACACCGCTGGCCGCAACCAGTCGTGCAGGCAAAATTCCGCACCGCTCTTCACGCGCAGCAGATCCTTGGCCAGCAGCAGACCGATCACGTTGTCGCGGCTGCCGTCAATGACCGGGAAGCGCGAATGCCCGGTGCGATTGACGAGATCGACAATCCTGTCGAACGGATCGGTGAGATCGATGACCTGCATGTGCGCGCGCGGCACCATCACGTCGCGCACGCTGATTCCGGAAGCGGCCAGCGCCCCCTCGGTGATCGACAGCGCATCGGCATCGAGCAGATGGCGCTCGTGCGCCGAATGCAGGAGGCGCAGCAACTGTGCGCGGTCTTCCGGCTCGCGCAGGAGCAGCGACGACAGGCGTTCGATGAAGGACGGGTTATCGGGTGTATCCATGGTCTCTGGCATCATCGGCAGGCCATGCGCGTCAATCCTCGCGGCCAGGATACGGGTCGGCAAAACCGAGCCGCGTCAGGATCGTGCTTTCGCACGCCTCCATGCGGCACGCTTCGGCCTCGTCGTTCTCATGGTCGTAGCCCTGCAGGTGCAACAGGCCGTGCACGATCAGGTGCGCAAGGTGCGCTTCGAGCGGTTTCTCCTGCGCGCGCGCCTCGTCGGCCGCCACCGGCACGCAGATCACCAGATCACCGCAGACCACCGGCTCGCGCTCGTAGGGAAAGGACAGCACATTGGTGGCATAGTCCTTGCCACGATAGGTGCGGTTGAGCGATTGCCCTTCCTCGCGCTCGACAAAGCGCAGCGTCACCTGCCCGCCGCGCATGCCGTCCACATTCAGCGCCGCGCGCGCCCAGCGGCGAATCTGCGCCCGCTCCGGCAACCCCTCGGCAGCACAGGCGTACTGCACGCTCAGATTGAGCCGCCTACTTGCCATTGGTTTTTTCCTCCTGCGCCGCCAGATAGACCTCGTAGGCCGAAACGATGCGCGCCACCAGCGGGTGGCGCACCACGTCTTCCTTCTGGAACTCGGTAAAAGCGATGCCGCGCACCTCCTGCAACACCTTGCGCGCCTCGACGAGGCCGCTCTTCTGCCCGCGCTGCAGGTCGATCTGTGTGACATCGCCGGTCACTACCGCCTTGGCGCCGATGCCGATGCGCGTCAGGAACATCTTCATCTGCTCCGGCGTGGTGTTCTGCGCTTCGTCGAGAATGATGAAGGCGTGGTTCAGCGTCCGTCCGCGCATGTAGGCCAGCGGCGCGATCTCGATGGCGCCGCGCTCGAACAACCGCCCCACCTTGTCAAAACCCATCAGGTCGTAAAGCGCGTCGTAGAGCGGGCGCAGGTAAGGATCAACTTTCTGCGCCAGATCGCCGGGCAGAAAACCGAGCCGTTCCCCGGCTTCGACCGCCGGACGGGTAAGGACAATACGCTGCACCAGCTCGCGCTCGAAAGCATCGACCGCCGAGGCGACGGCCAGATAGGTCTTGCCGGTCCCGGCCGGGCCGGTGCCGAAAGTGATGTCATGCTCCTGAATCTGCTTGAGGTACTCGACCTGACGCGGCGTGCGCCCATGCAGTTCGGTCTTGCGCGTCAGCAGGCTGGGCGAGATGCCCGCCCCGGCCGCACCCTGGCGCGCCGGACGGTTGATCAGCTCGATCAGCCCCAGCTGGATCTCATCGACCGAGAGCGCCTCCTTGGCGCGGGCATAGAAGGTCTGCAAGGCTTCCGAAGCACGCGCCGTCTGCCCCGGCTCGCCACGCAGGGTAAAGCGCTCGCCGCGGCGGGCAATCGACACGTCGAGCGCCGTTTCGATCTGGCGCAGGTTCTCATCGAGCGCGCCGCACAGATTGGCCAGCTGCGCGTTATTGACTGGTGCCAGCAACAGTTCGACGGCGCGCGGCTTGGCTTCGCGCCGCGTGCTGGGCGGAGATTTTTTCTCGCTCATGAGACCTCCGTCACAATCTCGCCGCGCAGCGAATGCGGCAACGCCGCCGTGATGCGCACGTCAACGAAACGATTGAGCAAACGCGCACTGCCGAGCGGCCCGCCGTCGAAATTGACGATGCGGTTGTTATCGGTGCGCCCGGCGAGTTCGCACGCATCCTTGCGCGACACACCCTCGACCAGCACGCGCTGCACCGTGCCGACCATTGACTGCGACACCTGCTGCGCCAGGGCCTCGATGCGCTGCTGCAGACGCATCAGGCGTTCGAGCTTGACCTCATGCGGCGTATCGTCGGCAAGCTCGGCCGCCGGGGTGCCCGGACGGGCACTGTAGAGGAAGGAAAACGACGCGTCGAACCCGATATCGTCGATCAGCGTCATGGTTCTCTCGAAATCCGCCGCCGTCTCGCCGGGGAAGCCGACGATGAAATCCGACGACAGCGAAAGATCGGGACGCGCCGCCCGCAGCTTGCGCACCAGACTCTTGTATTCGAGCGCCGTATAGCCGCGCTTCATGGCCGCCAGCACGCGGTCGGAGCCCGACTGCACCGGCAGATGCAGATGCGACACCAGTTTCGGCACGCGGGTATAGACATCGATCAGACGCGCCGACAGCTCGCGCGGATGCGAGGTGGTGTAGCGAATACGCTCGATGCCGGGAATCTCCGCGATGTATTCGATGAGCAGCGCCAGATCGGCCTTCTCCTCGCCACCAGACATCTCGCCGCGATAGGCATTCACGTTCTGCCCGAGCAGGGTGATCTCGCCAACCCCTTGTGCGGCGAGGCCGGCCACTTCGGTCAGCACATCGTCGAACGGGCGTGATACTTCCTGGCCGCGTGTGTAAGGCACGATGCAGAAAGTGCAGAACTTGCTGCAGCCCTCCATGATCGAAACAAAAGCCGAACCGCCGTCGACCTTGGCCGGCGGCAGATTGTCGAACTTCTCGATTTCGGGGAAGGAAATATCCACCTGCGACTTGCCCAGCCGGCGTTTTTCGGCGATCAGTTGCGGCAGACGATGCAGGGTCTGCGGGCCGAACACCACGTCGACGTAGGGTGCGCGGGCCACGATGGCGGCGCCTTCCTGGCTGGCGACACAGCCACCGACGCCGATGATCAGGTCAGGCTTGCCCTGCTTGAGCGGACGCACCCGCCCGAGGTCATGGAAAACGCGCTCCTGCGCTTTTTCGCGCACCGAACAGGTGTTGAAGAGGATGATGTCGGCGTCTTCCGGGGAATCGGTTCTGACGATGTCTTCAGAAGCGGCGAGTACGTCGGCCATTTTGTCCGAATCGTACTCGTTCATCTGACACCCGAAGGTGCGGATGAAGAGTTTTTTTACCATGTTGTCGGTCAGTTTTTCGGGAAAGCCGAAACCTCGGCCTTGCTGATCAGCCAGACGCGGAATACCGCGCCGGACGCATCGGTGAGATACACCACATCCTTCTTCTCCTGAATCGTCATCGGCATGACGATCAGGTTCTCCAGACTGCGGAACTGGGCGGCAGGCGACAAGCGCAACACCTTGCCATCGATCGCCACCTGGCCATACCCCGGCGGCTCCATCACCCCTAGGCGAGCCTCAGGCGGCAGGGTACGGCTGACCACGTAAGTGTTGTACTTCTGCGTGGTCGGTGCGGAATCCTGCGTCGCCGTTTCGAGGATGGCGCTGACAATTCCGGCAATGACTGAGGCGGGTAGGGGCATGTCGCCATTATAGACAAGCTTGTTCGCCTTGTGTGCAGCGAGCAACTTGACGCCCCCGCTGCCGTCACACTATAATTCCGCGCCCTGCTTGGTGATGTAGCTCAGTTGGTTAGAGCGATGGATTCATAACCCATAGGTCGGC
>CAYTWY010000087.1:0-8047 GCA_964440925.1 uncultured Propionivibrio sp.
GTCACACCCCGTTCTTCAACAACTACCGTCCGCAGTTCTACTTCCGCACGACGGATGTGACCGGCGCCATCAATCTGCCGGAAGGCACCGAGATGGTGATGCCGGGCGACAACGTGCAAATGACGGTCAAGCTGATCTGCCCGATCGCCATGGAAGAAGGCCTGCGCTTCGCCATCCGTGAAGGCGGTCGTACCGTCGGCGCCGGCGTCGTCGCCAAAATTATCGAGTAAAAAGGAAAGAAGACGCGAGAGTCTCCCTTGCGGGGGAGGCTCTTTGTCTCTGCTGCAGGGGTATAGCTCAACTGGCAGAGCGTCGGTCTCCAAAACCGAAGGTTGGGGGTTCGATTCCCTCTGCCCCTGCCACATATATAAATAAAGCTGACGAGATGGCCGATAAAATCAAGTTCACGTTGGCGCTGCTGCTTTTGGCAGCCGGCGTTGCTGGCTTTTACTTCCTGGCGGAACAGGCGATGATTGTGCGCGTGCTGGCCGTTTTTGCCGGAGTGGCGCTGTCCGTCGTCGTGGCTTGGAAGACAGAGCCGGGGCGTCGTTTTTTTGTTTTTTCGCAAGAATCGCTGCTGGAAGCGAGGAAGGTCGTCTGGCCGTCGCGCAAGGAAACCGTACAAATGACTCTGATGGTGTTCGTTTTTGTCATTGTCATGGCGATTTTTTTGTGGGCGACAGACAAAGGTTTGGAATGGGTGTTTTATGACCTGATCCTTGGATGGAGAAAGTCATGAGCATGCGTTGGTTTGTGGTTCATGCCTATTCCGGCTTTGAGAAAAGTGTTCAGCGTGCGCTGGTTGAGCGCATTCAGCGTCAGGGAATGCAGGATTTGTTTGGGCGGGTGCTGGTTCCCGTAGAGGAAGTTGTCGAGCTCAAGCAGGGGCAAAAGAGCATTTCCGAGCGCAAGTTCTTCCCCGGCTATGTGCTGGTGGAAATGGAAATGAACGACGAGTCGTGGCATCTTGTGAAAAGCACGCCCAAGGTTACCGGTTTTGTCGGCGGGACCGCCAACAAGCCGACTCCGATTTCCGAAAAGGAAGTCGAAAAAATCATGCAGCAGATGCAGGATGGCGTTGAAAAACCGCGCCCCAAGGTTTTGTTCGAACCGGGCGAAGTTGTACGGGTCAAGGAAGGTCCGTTTACGGATTTTCATGGCTCGGTCGAACATGTCAATTACGAGAAGAATCGCTTGCGTGTTTCGGTGACGATCTTTGGCCGTGCGACGCCGGTTGAATTGGAGTTTGGCCAGGTCGAGAAAGTCTGATTTGTCCTTTTCTCGGCAGGGCGGGGGGTTATGGTGCGGATGAAGATTTCCGTGCCGAAGTGAGAGCGGCTTTAGTGTCGCATTTTTTGTTGGGGAGCGCTTTAAAAGGCGCGTTTGGACCCGTTTGAAGGAGTACTAGCGTGGCAAAGAAAATTGTCGGCTTTATCAAGCTGCAAGTGCCGGCGGGCAAGGCGAATCCTTCGCCCCCGATCGGTCCGGCACTGGGTCAGCGTGGCCTTAACATCATGGAGTTCTGCAAGGCGTTCAATGCCCAGACCCAGGGGGTTGAGCCGGGACTGCCGATCCCTGTGGTGATCACCGCGTATGCGGACAAGAGTTTTTCGTTCATCATGAAGACGCCCCCGGCGACCATTCTGATCAAGAAGGCGGCCGGAATCCAGAAGGGTAGTCCGAAGCCCCATACCGACAAGGTGGGCAAGCTGACGCGTGCGCAATGCGAAGCCATTGCAACCCAGAAAATGCCAGATCTGACGGCTGCCGATATGGATGCGGCCGTGCGAACGATTGCCGGTAGTGCCCGGTCGATGGGTATCACCGTGGAGGGTCTGTGACATGGCAACGATGACTAAACGCGAAAAGGCGATGCAAGGGAAGATCGACCGTAACAAGAACTACGCGGTGGGTGAGGCTCTGAAACTGGCCAAGGAATTTGCCACGGCCAAGTTCGACGAATCGATCGATATTGCGGTGAGCCTCGGTATCGATGCGCGCAAATCCGATCAGCTGGTTCGTGGCTCTGTGGTGTTGCCGGCAGGCACAGGGAAAACGGTACGTGTCGCGGTGTTTGCCCAGGGCGAGAAGGCCGAGGCGGCGAAAGCGGCTGGTGCCGATGTAATCGGTTTTGACGATCTGGCGGCTGACATCAAGGCCGGCAACATGAATTTCGACGTGGTGATCGCTACGCCCGATGCCATGCGCGTGGTCGGACAGTTGGGCCAGATTCTCGGCCCCCGCGGCCTGATGCCGAACCCGAAGGTGGGAACGGTGACCATGGACGTGACCACTGCGGTGAAAAATGCCAAGGCGGGTCAGGTTCAGTATCGGACGGATAAGGGCGGTATCGTGCATAGCACGATCGGCCGTGCTTCCTTCGATGCGGAAAAGCTGGAGCAGAACCTGAAGGCGCTGATCGAGGCGCTGACGAAGGCAAAACCGGCAAGTTCGAAAGGCCAGTATCTGAAGAAGATTTCCGTATCCAGCACCATGGGGCCGGGAGTGCGCGTGGATTCGTCCTCGCTGTGAGAATGATCCGGAACCGTTTGGCGGTTCCGGGAGAACTTTGGGCTGCCGGCGAAGGTTTATCGGCAGATCGTCAAAGACCGCAGGTGTCATGGGAGGAATTCCGTGGCCTAAGTGTTAAGCGGCCTGCGTAGACGGTGAATCCCGAACAGGATTTCGGCTTTTGTGGCAGTTCGGCTGATGCTCCTGATTCAGGTCGCCGTGGGGGTGACGTGTTCGAGAGAGTGCGTTGCGTGTTGACTTGATAGGAGAAAGGGCCCATGGGTCTCAATCTTGAAGATAAAAAGGCTGTCGTGGCTGAAGTATCGGCGCAGGTTGCCAATGCTCAGACGATCGTCGTGGCCGAGTACAGCGGAATTGAGGTGGCGCATCTCACCAAACTGCGTGCGCAGGCGCGCAAGTCTGGCGTGTATTTGCGCGTGCTGAAGAATACTCTGGTGCGCCGTGCAGTTGCCGGCAGTGCGTTTGCCGGACTGGCCGAACAAATGACCGGGCCGTTGATCTACGGTATTTCCGAAGATCCGGTGGCGGCTGCCAAAGTGTTGCATGATTTTGCGAAAACCAACGACAAACTGGTCCTCAAAGCGGGTGGTTATGCCGGAAAGGTTCTGGACAAGGCTGGTGTGCAAGCATTGGCTGCGATCCCGAGTCGCGAAGAGCTTCTGGCAAAACTGCTTGGCGTGATGAAGGCTCCGGTTTCCGGTTTTGCTGTCGCGCTCGGCGCATTGGCCAAGCAGCGCGAGGCTTCTGCGGCCTGACAGGGCGCAGGGATTCGCATTTGTCGATATTTTTGAATACCCCGATTTAGGAGTGAAGTGATTATGGCTATTACCAAAGAAGATATCCTCGAAGCCGTTGGTAACATGACGGTGATGGATCTGAACGATCTGGTCAAGGCGTTCGAAGAGAAGTTCGGTGTTTCTGCTGCTGCCATGGCAGTTGCCGCACCGGGCGCAGCAGGTGGTGCTGCTGCAGCGGCTGAAGAACAGACCGAATTCACGGTGGTTCTGGCCGCAGCCGGTGAGAAGAAGGTGGAAGTAATCAAGGTGGTGCGTGCAGCGACGGGTCTTGGTCTGAAAGAAGCCAAGGACCTCGTGGATGGCGCTCCCAAGGCAATCAAGGAAGGTATTGCCAAGGCGGATGCCGAAGCACTCAAGAAGTCGCTCGAGGATGCCGGCGCCAAGGTCGAGATCAAGTAATTTCGCCTTCGCAAGCTGGGCTGGTTGCTATTTGGCAGCCAGCCCTTTTGTGCTTTTCCGGAAATGATGAGAGTCATTTCCAACACTGGATGTGCAGAAGCGTAGCGTGCAAATACAAGTGCGAATGGTTGCAGAAAGTGGCAATTCATGCGCACAACTGCATTTGTATTTGTCCGTTGCGAACTGTCCGGGGGCGTTATGTCCCGGGCGGGATGCGCTAGAGGATTTTGCTTTCTGAGCTCGGAGCGACCATGACCTACTCCTATACCGAGAAAAAACGTATCCGCAAAAGTTTCGCCAAGCGCAGCAATGTGCTCGACGTCCCCTTTCTGCTGGCCACGCAGCTGGAATCGTTTACCGCCTTCCTGCAGGCGGCGGTGCCTCCTGCGTTGCGCAAGAACCAGGGTTTGCAGGCAGCGTTTACCTCGATCTTTCCGATTGTCAGCCATAGCGGAAATGCTCGGCTGGAGTTTGTCAGCTATGCCTTGGCCGAACCTGCGTTCGACGTCAAGGAATGCCAGCAACGCGGATTGACCTTTGCCTCGGCGTTGCGCGCCAAGGTGCGCCTTGTCATTCTCGACCGGGAAGTGCCGGACACGATCAAGGAAGTCAAGGAGCAGGAAGTCTACATGGGCGAGATTCCGCTCATGACTTCAACCGGTTCTTTTGTTATCAACGGGACGGAACGGGTCATCGTTTCGCAATTGCATCGTTCGCCCGGTGTGTTCTTTGAACACGATCGTGGCAAGACGCACAGTTCCGGAAAACTTCTTTTCTCGGCGCGGGTTATTCCCTATCGCGGTTCGTGGCTTGATTTTGAATTCGATCCGAAGGATGTTCTGTACTTCCGAGTCGACCGACGCCGCAAGATGCCGGTAACCACCCTGCTGAAAGCCATTGGCCTGACCCCGGAGCAGATTCTGCGCGAGTTTTTCGATTTCGATACTTTCCTGCTGGGCAAAAAAGGCATCGAATTCCAACTCGTTCCCGAACGCCTGCGCGGGGAAGTGGCACGCTTCGATTTCTGTGACAAGGCAGGGAAAGTGCTGGTGGCCAAGGACAAGCGCATTACGGCCAAGCACATCCGCGAACTTGATGCGGCCGGTGTCCGGCAGGTCGCTGTCCCCGAAGAGTTTCTGGTCGGACGGGTTGTCGCGCAGAATATCATCGATCACGAAACCGGCGAAATTCTGGCCAACGCCAATGATGAGATTACAGAAGCGCTGCTGGCCAAGCTGACGGAAGCCGGTATCGAGTCGTTGCAAACACTGTATATCAACGATCTGGATCGTGGCGGCTTCATTTCGCAGACTTTGCGTACGGATGAGACGATTTCCAAACAGGCGGCGCGTGTGGCGATTTACCGGATGATGCGTCCGGGCGAGCCGCCCACGGAAGAAGCCGTCGAAATCCTGTTTAACGGATTGTTCTATTCCGACGATCGCTATGATCTGTCCGCCGTGGGGCGGATGAAGTTCAACCGCCGGGTAGTGCGCAAGGACGTGGTCGAATACAAGGTCATGGTCAAGCATGTTCCGGCCAAGCGCGATGTCATCATCGACACCATCATCAAAACGGCAGGAGGCGCGCCAGATGCGGTCGAGTTGCTGCTGTCGGAGCTGGTGTACGGCATGCGCGCTGTTGCTGAAAATCTGACCTTTGAAGATGCGTCAGGATTGGCGGAGCAACTCAAGGGGCTGGGCGTTTCCAGCGATGTGCGCGAACAATTGACTTTATCGCCGCGTGATATCGTCGAAGTGATCAAGATTCTGGTCGACCTGCGTAACGGACGTGGCGAAATCGATGATATCGACCACCTTGGTAACCGCCGGGTACGTTCGGTCGGCGAGTTGGCTGAAAATCAGTTCCGTGCTGGCTTGGTGCGCGTCGAACGTGCGGTCAAGGAACGCCTCTCACAGGCCGAGTCGGACAACCTCATGCCGCACGATCTGATCAATGCTAAACCGATTAGTGCGGCTGTGCGCGAGTTCTTTGGCTCCAGCCAGCTTTCGCAGTTCATGGACCAGACCAACCCGCTTTCCGAAATCACCCACAAGCGCCGGGTTTCGGCGCTTGGCCCGGGCGGTCTGACGCGCGAGCGGGCCGGCTTCGAAGTGCGCGACGTGCATCCGACGCACTACGGACGTGTTTGCCCGATCGAAACGCCGGAAGGGCCGAACATCGGCCTGATCAACTCGCTGGCGCTTTTTGCGCGTACCAATGAGTACGGCTTCTTGGAAACGCCGTACCGCAAAGTGGTCGACGGCAAGGTGACCGATCAGATCGAGTACCTGTCGGCCATTGAAGAGGGTGGATACATCATTGCCCAGGCCAATGCGGCGCTTGGCGAGGACGGTCGTCTGATTGACGATCTGGTGACTTGCCGCGAGAAAGGCGAAACCATTCTTGCCGAGCCGGCGCGCGTTGATTACATGGATATTGCGCCGGGGCAGATCGTCTCCGTTGCGGCATCGTTGATTCCCTTCCTTGAGCACGACGATGCGAACCGTGCATTGATGGGCGCCAACATGCAGCGCCAGGCCGTGCCATGTCTGCGACCCGAGAAGCCCGTGGTGGGCACGGGGATTGAACGCACGGTGGCGGTGGACTCGGGAACGGCAGTACAGGCATTGCGCGGCGGTAAAGTCGATTATGTTGATGCCTCGCGCGTCGTGATTCGCGTCAACGACGACGAAACGGTGCCGGGTGAAGTTGGCGTCGATATCTACAACCTGGTGAAATATACGCGCTCCAACCAGAACACCAATATCAACCAGAGGCCGCTGGTGCGCGTTGGTGACGTGCTGGCCAAGGGCGATGTGGTCGCAGACGGAGCTTCTACCGACAAGGGTGAGCTGGCGCTTGGGCAGAATATGCTGATTGCGTTCATGCCATGGAACGGCTATAACTTCGAAGACTCGATCCTGATTTCCGAGCGTGTCGTTGCCGAAGACCGTTTCACCTCGATCCATATCGAGGAGCTGACGGTTGTGGCGCGGGATACCAAGCTCGGACCGGAAGAGATCACGCGTGATATCGCTTCGCTCGGCGAAGCCCAGCTCTCGCGTCTGGACGAGTCGGGCATTGTCTATATTGGTGCCGAAGTCGAAGCGGGCGATGTACTGGTCGGGAAGGTAACGCCGAAGGGCGAGACGCAACTGACTCCGGAAGAGAAGCTCTTGCGCGCGATTTTTGGCGAGAAAGCTTCCGATGTGAAGGACACCTCGTTGCGGGTTCAATCCGGCATTGCCGGCACTGTCATCGACGTGCAGGTCTTCACGCGCGAAGGAATCGAGCGCGACAAGCGGGCACAGTCGATTATCGATGACCACCTGCGTGCCTACAAGCTTGATCTGGCTGATCAGATGCGCATCGTCGAACGCGATGCATTTGCTCGGGTCGAGCGCCTGATCGTTGGCAAGGTGGCCAACGGCGGGCCGAAGCGCCTGGCCAAGGGCAGCACGCTCAGCAAGGAGTATCTGGATGGCATTGATGCGCACCACTGGTTCGATATCCGCATGGCCGACGACAGTGTGGCGCAGCAGCTGGAATCGTTGCGCGAAGGCCTTGAGCAGACGCGCAAGGACTTCGATGTTGCCTTCGAGGAGAAAAAGAAAAAACTGACGCAAGGCGACGAATTGCCGCCGGGCGTGCAGAAGATGGTTAAGGTCTATGTGGCGGTCAAACGCCGTCTGCAGTCGGGCGACAAGATGGCCGGCCGGCACGGGAACAAGGGTGTTGTATCGCGCATCGTGCCGGTGGAAGACATGCCGCACATGGAAGACGGACGGACGGTTGATATCGTCCTCAATCCGCTCGGTGTCCCGTCGCGGATGAACGTTGGGCAGGTGCTGGAAGTGCATCTTGGATTGGCGGCCAAGGGGCTTGGTTTCAGGATCGGCGAGATGCTGCGTCGCCAGGCCAATGCCAAGGAGGTGCGTGAATTCCTTGAGCAGGTGTATAACAGCAACGGGAAATCCGAAGATCTTGACCAGCTCACTGATCAGGAAATCGTCGAAATGGCTGGTAACCTCGAGGCCGGGGTGCCTTTTGCCACGCCGGTGTTCGATGGTGCCAAGGAAGAAGAGATCAAGGATATGCTGCGCCTCGCCGGGATGCCGGAATCTGGCCAGATGACCCTGTTTGACGGGCGTACCGGCGAGCGTTTCGAGCGCCAGGTTACGGTCGGCTACATGCACATGCTGAAACTGCATCACCTGGTCGACGACAAGATGCACGCGCGCTCGACCGGACCGTACTCCCTGGTAACGCAGCAGCCTCTGGGGGGCAAGGCGCAGTTCGGCGGACAGCGTTTCGGC
>CAYTWY010000088.1:0-7847 GCA_964440925.1 uncultured Propionivibrio sp.
CGGTCAAGGAAGCCGTTTTCCCGTTCAACAAATTCCCCGGCGTGGATACCATTCTTGGACCGGAAATGAAATCGACGGGCGAGGTGATGGGCGTTGGCAGGAGTTTCGAGGAAGCCTTCGTCAAGAGCCAGATGGGCGCTAATGTGAAACTTCCGTCGGCCGGCAAGGTGTTCATCAGTGTCAAGGAATCGGATAAGCCAAAAGTGGGTGAAATTGCCCGCGATCTCAGTTCTTCCGGGTTCAGTATTCTCGCGACGCGCGGCACGGCGGCGATCATTGCGGCTGCCGGTATTCCGGTGACGGTAGTGAACAAGGTCGCCGAGGGGCGTCCGCACATCGTGGATATGATCAAGAACGACGAAATCTCGCTGATCATCAATACGGTCGATGAGAAGCGTGCCGCGATCAACGATTCGCGTTCCATCCGGACCTCCGGACTGGCGGCACGGGTGACCATGTATACGACGATCTGGGGTGCGGAAGCTGCGGCTGTAGGGATCAAAAATCGTGGGGATCTGGTCGTGTACCCGATTCAGTCCTTGCACACACAACTCATTTAATAACCCTTGAGCCGCCGGTGAAAGCCGCAGCAGGCGGACCGGCGGTTTTGCTTTGGTAGTGATCAGATATGAGTAAAGTACCTTTGACGACAAATGGCGCTGAAAAATTGCGCGCTGAACTGCATCAACTGAAAACGGTTGAGCGTCCTGCCGTTATTGCGGCGATTGCGGAAGCACGTTCGCACGGCGATCTTTCCGAAAATGCCGAGTACGACGCGGCCAAGGAGCGGCAGGCCTTCGTCGAGGGGCGGATCAAGGAGATCGAAGGCAAACTGTCGAACGCCCAGATTATCGATCCCAAACTGCTCGATGCCGATGGTCGCTGTGTTTTCGGTGCGACCCTAGATCTTGAAGACCAGGATTCTGGCGTCAAGGTGACTTACCAGATCGTCGGGGAAGACGAGGCGGATATCAAAGCAGGCAAGATTTCGGTTAATTCACCGATTGCCCGTGCGCTGATCGGTAAGTTCTCGGGCGATGTGGCGCAGGTTCAGGCGCCAGGTGGTTTGCGCGAGTATGAAGTGCTCGACGTAAGGTACGAATAGATTGCCTGACGAAGCCAGATTAGCTTCGGTCGCTCTGGTGACTGCGTTTGCTACGCCGGATTTCTTTGCGCTTGGCGCGCGCAGGCGCTGTTTTTTTTGCCGCGGCTTCTTTTTCGTCTGAAGGGCGCCAGACGACCAGCAGTTTTCCGATATGTTGCACTGGCGCGGCATCGAGTTGTTCGCAGAGCGTGCTCATATACTCTTCGCGCACGCTGCGTTCATCGCTGAAAACACGGATCTTGATCAGTTCGTGACTTTTCAGACTGCGGTCGATTTCCTGCAGGACGGCTGCGGACAGGCCGTTCTGGCTGATGGCGACAACAGGATTCAGGGCGTGGGCGCGGGCGCGCAGGGCGCGGCGCTGATCGGCAGTAATTTCGAGCATTCGGTTAACCTTTACAAAGAACGCATTTTACCGGGTTTAAGGCGATGAAACGAACCAGAACGAGTAATGCCTGGCTGCGCGAGCACGTAAATGACACGTATGTGCAGCGGGCAAAAGCGGAGGGCTATCGTTCGCGGGCCTCGTTCAAGCTGATGGAAATCGATGACCGGGATCATCTGATTCGTTCCGGTGAGGTGGTTGTTGATCTGGGAGCGACCCCTGGAGGGTGGTCACAGGTTGCCGCCAAGCGGATGAAAGGGCAGGGACGGGTCATCGCGCTTGACCTGCTGGAAATGGATCCCTTGCATGGCGTCGAGTTCATCCAGGGCGATTTCCGTGAAGAAAACGTGCTCGAGCAGCTTGAAACGCAATTGGCTGGGGCAAAGGTAGGGCTTGTGCTTTCTGATATGGCGCCCAACATGTCGGGCATACTTCTCTCCGATCAGGCACGGGTCATGCATCTGGCCGAATTGGGGCTGGAATTTTCGCGTAACTGGCTGAAACCCGAGGGGGCTTTCCTGGTCAAAGTTTTCCAGGGCTACGGTTACGAGGATTTTGTGCGTGAAATGCGTCAAGTTTTCAAACTGGTGGCGACACGCAAACCGGATGCCTCGCGCGACCGCAGCGCGGAAGTTTATCTGCTCGGCAAGGGACTGAAATGCTGATTGCCGGCTGGTCTTGGGGGATTGCATCAGGAAGGTTAGAATGCTGCCCAGACAGGTTCTTTCCCGGACATCTCTGGGGCAACGTTAAAGAGGTATTGCATTGAATAACATGTTCAAGAATATGGCGGTGTGGCTGGTTATTGGCCTAGTCCTGATGACGGTATTCAATCAGTTCAACAGTCGTCAGACGCCGCAATCTTCCATGGAATATTCGCAGTTCATGGAGGAAGTAGGGCGCGGAACGATTGCCAGGGTGGTGATCGAGGGGCGTGTGCTCAGGGCAACGACCGCCGATGGCCGCAAGCTGACCTCGTATGCTCCCGCGGATTTGTGGATGGTCTCCGATCTGCTCAAGAACGGGGTCAAGGTCGAGGCCAAGCCGGAAGATGAACAGTCTTTCCTGATGAGCCTTTTCGTCAGCTGGTTTCCGATGCTGCTCTTGATTGGCGTCTGGATTTTTTTCATGCGCCAGATGCAGGGCGGCGGCAAAGGCGGCGCTTTCTCCTTCGGCAAGAGCAAGGCTCGCCTGCTCGATGAATCAACGAACAGCATCACCTTTGCGGATGTCGCCGGGTGCGATGAGGCCAAGGAGGAGGTTTCCGAACTGGTTGATTTTCTGCGCGATCCGAGCAAGTTCCAGAAGCTTGGTGGGCGTATTCCCAAGGGCGTGTTGCTGGTGGGCAATCCGGGTACGGGAAAAACCTTATTGGCCAAGGCCATCGCTGGCGAGGCCAAGGTGCCGTTTTTCTCGATTTCCGGGTCCGATTTTGTCGAAATGTTCGTTGGTGTGGGCGCGGCGCGCGTGCGTGACATGTTCGAAAACGCCAAGAAACACGCGCCGTGTATTGTCTTTATTGACGAACTGGATGCCGTCGGCCGTCAGCGTGGCGCCGGTCTCGGCGGTGGCAACGATGAACGCGAACAGACCCTGAACCAGATGCTGGTGGAGATGGACGGCTTTGAGGCCAGTGCCGGGGTCATTGTCATTGCCGCGACGAATCGGCCCGATGTGCTCGATCCGGCGCTCATGCGTCCGGGGCGCTTCGATCGTCAGGTTGTGGTGCCTCTGCCCGATATTCGCGGGCGGGAACAGGTTCTTGTCGTCCATATGCGCAAGGTGCCGCTATCGCCCGATGTCAAGGCCGACATTCTTGCGCGCGGTACGCCCGGATTCTCCGGCGCCGATCTCGCCAACCTGGTCAACGAGGCGGCGCTTTTTGCGGCGCGGGGCAACAAACGCCTGGTGGATATGGAGGATTTCGAGAAGGCCAAGGACAAGATCATGATGGGCGCCGAGCGGCGCAGCATGGTTATGAATGAGGAAGAAAAACGTAATACCGCGTATCACGAATCCGGGCATGCGGTCGTTGCCCGTCTAGTACCGAAATCCGACCCGGTGCACAAGGTGACGATCATCCCGCGTGGTCGGGCGCTCGGCCTGACCATGCAGCTGCCGGAAGAAGACCGCTATGCGTATGACCGTGTGTATTTGATGAGTCGTATCGCCGTGCTATTCGGAGGGCGTGTCGCCGAAGAGTTGTTCATGAACCAGATGACCACCGGAGCTTCGAACGATTTCGAGCGGGCGACCCAACTGGCGCGCGACATGGTGACCCGTTACGGCATGTCGGATGCTCTGGGGCCGATGGTGTATGGCGAGAATGAAGGCGAAGTGTTCCTCGGGCGATCGGTAACCACGCACAAGAACATGTCCGAGACCACCATGCAGCAGGTGGATGCCGAAATCCGGCGCATCGTCGATCAACAGTATGCCTTGGCGCGCAAACTTCTCGAGGATAATCGCGACAAGGTTGAGGCCATGGCCGCGGCGCTGCTTGAACTGGAAACCATTGATGCTGACCAGATTGATGACATCATGGCGGGGAGGGCGCCGCGTCCGCCGAAATCGCCACTGGACAGCGGAAGTGCTCCGGGTGATGTCTCTCCTCCGGATGCTGCGCCCAGTGCGGCGGCTCCGGCCTGACGCGAATGAGCGGAGCGAGTCATCAGCCGGGGAACATTGCTTCCCCGGCTTTTTTACATCGGAATTTCATCCTGCGTTGCGGTAATTTCGAGTTGTCGCTCGATCGCCCATTGATCATGGGGATCGTTAACCTGACACCAGACTCTTTTTCCGGTGACGGACTGGCCTGCAATACGCAACGCGCCATTGAACATGCACGCGCGCAAATAGCGGCTGGCGCCGATTTGCTTGATCTCGGAGCCGAGTCCTCCCGCCCCGGGGTGCAGCCGACCTCACTGGCAGACGAACTGAAGCGTCTGTTGCCGGTGCTCGAAGGGCTTGCCGATTGTGGTGTGCCGATTTCAGTCGATACCTACAAGCCGGAAGTCATGTGTGCCGCCATTGAAAAGGGCGCCTCGATGATTAACGACATTTATGCGCTGCGCTGGCCAGGAGCCGTCGACGCGGTGCGTGAAAGCAATTGCGCGGTTTGTCTCATGCACATGCAGGGTGAACCGCTCAATATGCAGCATGATCCGGTTTATGCAGATGTTGTCGCTGAGGTGCGCACATTTCTCGCGCAGAGCGCGCGTCAGGCGATAGCATCGGGTATTGCGCGTGATCGTCTGCTTCTTGATCCGGGTTTCGGTTTCGGCAAGACACTGGAACATAACCTGAAATTGTTGCGTCATCTCGATGAGATTTCCGGCGACGGATTGCCCCTGCTGGTCGGCGTTTCGCGTAAATCGATGCTTGGCGCCATTACCGGACGGGCCGTGGAGAAGCGTCTTGCAACCAGCGTTTCGGCCGCTTTCTTTGCTGCTCAGCACGGGGCTGGCATCTTGCGGGTGCATGATGTTGCCGAAACGCGCGATGCTTTGATGCTCTGGCAAGCGATGGCTTCTCTCGCATAGTTTTCCTGCCTCCAGCGTGTTGTGATGCCGAGGAAACAATGCTTTTTTCTCTTTCCGTATGGCGTGCGGTGAAAACCCGATGCGGATGGCCGACGGCGGTTGCATTAAGTACAATACCGCGATTTCACGGCCTTGCCGTTAAGTTTCGCCAGGGAGGAATGCAAATGAGTAGAAAATATTTTGGTACCGATGGCGTGCGCGGTCGGGTGGGTGTTTCACCGATCATGCCGGATTTCGTGATGCGCCTTGGCTATTCGGCGGGTAAGGTGCTGGTTGCGCATGGCGAAGAAATGGGGCATCTGCAGGCGGGTGAGCGGCCAGCAGTGCTGATTGGCAAGGATACGCGGATTTCCGGTTACATGCTTGAAGCGGCGCTGGAAGCCGGATTTTCGGCCGCCGGCGTGGATGTTTGTCTCGTGGGTCCGATGCCGACGCCGGCGGTGGCTTACCTGACGCGCGCCCTGCGCTTGCAGGCCGGAATCGTGATTTCCGCTTCGCATAATCCGTACTACGATAACGGAATCAAGTTTTTCTCGGCGCAGGGTACCAAGCTGGATGATGCTATTGAAGCGGAAATCGAGGCCGGGATCGATCTGCCACTGATGTGCGTGCAATCGGCCGACCTCGGACGGGCACGCCGGATTGACGATGCGGCCGGGCGCTATATCGAATTTTGCAAGAGTACGTTTCCCAATGATCTCGATTTGCGCGGCCTGAAAATCGTTGTCGATTGCGCGCATGGCGCTGCCTACCATATCGCTCCGCACGTATTTCATGAACTGGGTGCTGAAGTGATTGCTGTCGGCGTCGAACCAAATGGCCTCAATATAAACAAGGAAGTTGGTGCGACGGCACCCGATGCCCTAAGCAAGGCGGTTCTGGCGCATCGCGCCGACCTGGGTGTCGCGCTTGACGGAGATGCGGATCGTGTGATGATGGCCGATGCCGAGGGTCGGATCTACGATGGTGATCAGTTGCTTCTGGCGATCGTGCGCAGCCGGCTGCGACAGGAGCCGGTGGCCGGCGTCGTGGGAACCTTGATGACCAATCTCGCGCTCGAACATGCGCTGGCCGAACTGAACGTTCCGTTTGCCCGTGCGGCAGTCGGTGATCGCTATGTGATGGAGATGCTGCGCGAGAAGGGCTGGTTGTTCGGCGGAGAAAATTCGGGGCACATCCTTTGTCTAGACAAGCATACGACCGGTGATGGCATCGTCTCCGCGCTGCAGGTGCTGACTGCGCTGCGGGTTTCCGGCGGCAAGCTGGGGGATTTGCTGGGACGGTTGAAGCTGTATCCGCAGAAATTGATCAATGTTCCTCTGGTTAAAGGCTTTCCGTGGAAAGATCATCCGTTGATCACTGCGGCGCTCGAAGAGGTCGAGTCGTGCCTGCAAGGCGAGGGGCGGGTGTTGTTGCGGGCGTCGGGCACCGAGCCCTTGTTGCGGGTCATGGTTGAAGGGCGTGACGCGGTAATGGTTTGTACTGCTGCAGAGAAGTTGGCGGATGTCGTGCGCCAGGCCGTAGCTTCCTGATCGTTCCGCTTTGCGAGGGGGGCGGTGTTTGTTGCGGCGCGCCGGGAGGCGTCTGTCGGAGCATTGAGTTTGGCCGTTTTTATTGACCTTGCTCGCCCTGTATGGCTATAATCGCCGTTTTTGCACGAGGTGTTCTATGCGTCAGAAATTAGTGGCGGGTAACTGGAAGATGCACGGTGGTCTGAAGACCAATGCGCAATTGCTTCAGGATGTGGTGGCCGGTGTCTCTGGTTTGAATGGCGTGGCTGTGGTGGTCTGTGTTCCGTTTCCGTACCTGGCGCAGGCGCAGGGTGCTTTGACCGGGACGTCCGTGGCATGGGGTGCGCAGAACCTGAGCGAGCAGGCGCAGGGTGCGTTTACCGGAGAGGTGAGTGCGGCGATGCTGCAGGATTTTTCCTGTCGCTATGTGCTGGTCGGTCACTCCGAGCGGCGTTCGATCTATGGCGAGTCCGATGTGCTGGTTGCCGAAAAGTTTGCGGCCGCCCTGGCTGCCGGTTTGCGGCCGGTGTTGTGCGTCGGCGAAACGCTGGCCGAGCGCGAAGCGGGAAAAACCGTCGAGGTTGTGGCACGGCAGATCGATGCAGTTCTCGGGCGTGTTGGTGTGGCGGCATTTTCCAATGCGGTTGTTGCCTATGAGCCCGTGTGGGCGATTGGTACCGGGCGTACGGCGACTTCCGGGCAGGCTCAGGAGGTGCATGCGGCGATTCGTGCTCAGATCGCCCGTGCGGATGCCAAGGTCGCCGAGGGGTTGCAAATTCTGTACGGCGGCAGTGTGAAGCCGGGCAACGCGGTCGAGTTGTTCGGCATGCCGGATATCGATGGTGGGTTGATTGGCGGCGCGTCTCTCGTTGCTGCGGATTTCTTGGCGATTTGTCGCGCTGCCGTTAAGTAAAGAGGCAATATGGAATATCTGCTTTCTGCGGTTCTTCTCGTTCATTTGCTGTCCGGGCTTGGAGTTATCGGTCTGGTATTGGTTCAGCACGGCAAGGGCGCGGATATGGGGGCGGCTTTCGGAAGTGGTGCTTCGGGGAGTCTGTTCGGTTCCACCGGGGCGGCCAACTTTCTTAGCCGGACGACCGCCGTTCTTGCGGCTGTGTTCTTTGCGACGAGTCTGACACTGGCGTATATGGCCTCCAGTAAGCCGAGAATCGGTGACAGCGTGATGCAGGATGCGGTAAAATCGCAGCCTCTTTCGGAGCGCGAGGCGACTGACGATAAAAAATCCGGCGCGGCGCAGCAGGATGCCGGTTCGAAGGCGAAGGATATTCCGAAGTAAGTTTTTT
>CAYTWY010000089.1:0-7828 GCA_964440925.1 uncultured Propionivibrio sp.
CTCAGGAAAGCTTTACGCCGGGCTGCCGCCCGGATGAACCGCCGGGCGAGGCTTTCCGTCTCCGTATCCCCGAGTTTTCTCGCGATATTGATATTGCCGGGCACGAATCGCTCCTTGATGCACTGGAACGGGAAAATCTGCCGATCATCGGCGCCTGTCGCTCGGGCATTTGCGGGGCGTGTAAATGCCAGGTCGTGCACGGCGAGGTCACAACAAACGGGGGAACGGCGCTCAGTCCGCAAGAACTTGACGACGGTTATGTGCTGGCCTGCAGCACGCAGGCCAGGAGCGATCTGACGCTGGCACTGGGGTGACCGAAACCCTTGCCGTGGTAGAATGAACGCCCTTCCTGCGTTTCTTCTGACGGATTCTCATTATGTTTTCCGGAATCATTGCCGCCGTAGGGCGCATTACCGAACTGACGCCGCGTAACGATGGCACGTCGACACTGCGCCTGACCGTTGACGCCGCTTCTCTCGACCTGAGTGATGTCGCCCTGGGTGACTCGATTGCCTGCAACGGTGTTTGCCTGACGGTAGTCGACCGACAAGCTCACGCCTTCTGTGTTGATGTCTCACCGGAAACGCTGTCGTGTACTGTGGGTCTGGCCGCACCTGGCCCGATCAATCTGGAAAAGGCGCTGCGGCTGGCCGACCGCCTCGGCGGCCATCTGGTCTCAGGCCACGTCGATGGCGTCGGCGAAGTGCTGCGCTTTGATCCGGTGGGCGACAACCGCCTGCTGGAAATCCGTGCTCCGCAGGCGCTGGCCAAATATATCGCGCGCAAGGGCTCGATTACGGTTAATGGCGTCAGTCTGACGACCAATACCGTCGATGGCACGGTTTTCAGTATCAACCTGATTCCGCATACGCTGGAGGCGACGACGTTGGGCGCTTTGCAGTCCGGCGCGCGGGTCAACCTGGAAATCGACCTGATCGCGCGCTATGTCGAGCGCATGCTCGATGGAGAGGCGGCGGAAGCCGCGGAGGTACGCTAGATGGCACCGCTCAGTCATTCCCCGGATATCTCCAGTACCGAGGAGATCATCGCTGAAATGCGCGCCGGGCGCATGGTCATCTTGGTCGATGAGGAAGACCGCGAAAACGAGGGCGACCTCGTGCTGGCGGCCGAACATGTGACGCCGGAAGCCATCAACTTCATGGTGACGAACGCGCGTGGGCTGGTGTGCCTGAGCCTCTCCGAAGCGCGCAGCAAACAGCTGGGTCTGGCGCCGATGGCGCCGGAGAACAAAAGTCCGTACAACACGGCATTTACCACTTCGATCGAGGCGGCGAGCGAGGTAACGACCGGTATTTCGGCGCACGACCGGGCGCGCACTATCCAGGTCGCTGTGGCGCGTGATGCGGGCCCCGACGACATCGTCCAGCCGGGGCATATCTTCCCGATTACCGCCAGGGCCGGCGGGGTGCTGGTGCGCGCCGGACATACCGAGGCCAGTTGCGATCTGGCGCAGATGGCCGGACTCGAACCGGCCGCGGCGATCTGCGAGATCCTCAAGGACGACGGGTCGATGGCGCGGCTGCCCGACCTGATCGAATTCGCCAAGACGCATGGCCTGAAAATCGGCACTATCGCCGACCTCATTCATTTCCGCAGCCACAACGAGACGCTCGTCGAGCGCCGGCTTTCCAAACCGGTCGCTACGGCGCACGGGGCGTTTACCCTGCATGCCTATGCCGACCGCACTACCGACGAAGTGCATCTGGCACTCGTCAAGGGACAGATCGCGGCGGACAGGGAGACCCTGGTGCGCGTGCATGAGCCGCTGTCGGTGGTCGATTTTCTCGACGCTGGCAGCGCCCGGCACAGTTTCTCACTCGATCGCGTGCTGCAGGCCATGGCGGGAGCCGAGGCCGGGGTGGTCGTCCTTCTGCGCCGTAACGAGAGCGGGCTGGATCTTCTCGCCGCGCTTGGTCGCAGCGAGCCCCAGCGGAGCGCTGCAGCCAGGTGGGATCCGCGCATTTACGGTATCGGCGCGCAGATTCTGCGCGACCTTGGCGTGTGCAAGATGAAGTTGCTGGCCAGCCCGCGGCGCATGCCGAGCATGACCGGTTTCGATCTCGAAGTGACCGGTTACATCGCCACACCCGACGCACTCGGCTAGGCCGTCCAACACCCGTTTTACGGAAGGTATCACCATGCCACGTTATGCAAGCATTCACGAATATGCGTCGCCCCTGGACGGTGCCGGGCTGAAGATCGGTCTGGTCGTGAGCCGTTTCAACCAGGACGTTTGCGAAGCGCTTCTGGCCTCGTGTGTCGACGAGCTTCGCCGGCTGGGGGTGGCCGACGCTCATATCGACATCGCCACCGTCGCCGGGGCACTGGAGATCCCGCTGACCCTGCAAACCATGGCGCAAAGCGATCGCTACGATGCACTGATCGCCCTTGGCGCGGTCATTCGCGGCGAGACCTATCATTTTGAAGTCGTTTCCAACGATTCGTGCCGGGCGGTGATGGAGGTACAACTCGATACCGGAGTGCCGATAGCCAACGGCATCCTGACCTGCGAGAGCGATGAACAGGCGCTGGCACGCACCCGGGAAAAAGGCTCGGACTGCGCCCGCACGGTGATCGAGATGGCCAACCTGCTACGCGCCATGGAAGAGAGACGCTCATGAACGACACAGCAAAAAAAGCCGCCCCCAGCAAATCGCCCCGCCGCCGGGCGCGCGAATTCGCCCTGCAGGGGCTGTACCAGTGGCGCCTTTCCGGCAATGACGAAGCGGCCATCGAAGCCCACCTGCACGACAGCAGCGGCTTCGACAAGGCGGATCGCGAGTTTTTCGTCGGCCTGTTGCGTGGGGTGCTGGCGCAGCACACCGTTCTGCAGGAACAACTCCAGAGCTATCTGGATCGCCCTTTCACCGAACTTTCCCCGGTTGAATCGAGCGTCCTGCTGGCCGGCGCCTTCGAGCTGGTCAATTACCCGCAAACGCCCTACCGCGTAATCATCAACGAAGCCATCGAACTGGCCAAAGGCTTTGGCGGCACCGACGGTCACAAGTACGTCAATGGCGTACTCGACAAACTGGCCGCCAAATTGCGCCCGGTCGAAGTCGAAGCCAAGCGCGCGGCAAGAAAAGGCAATTAACCACAGAGCACACGGAGAAAATCTTTCGCGGAATTTTCTCCGTGTGCTCCGTGCTCTCCGTGGTTAAAAGATTTCCATGCCCTCCGAATTTGACCTGATTGCCCGCTATTTTGCCCGCCCCACGCCGCAAGCGGTGCTCGGGCCGGGTGACGATTGCGCCTTGCTGGCGCCTTCGCCGGGAATGGAACTGGCCATTACCACCGACATGCTGGTCTCCGGTACGCACTTCTTGCCGGATACCGATCCCGCTCAGCTGGGCTGGAAGACGCTGGCTGTCAATCTTTCCGATCTCGCGGCGATGGGCGCCAAGCCGCGCTGGGTCTTGCTTGCCGGAAGCCTGCCAGAAGCCGACGAAGGCTGGATCGGGGTCTTTGCCGACGGTCTTTTCGCCTGCGCCCAGCGCTACGGTGTGGATCTGGTCGGCGGTGACACGACCCGCGGCCCGCTCAATCTGTGTGTCACCGCCCTGGGCGAAGTGCCGGTGGGCGGCGCGTTGCGCCGCGATGGGGCGCACGCCGGCGACGACTTGTGGGTTTCCGGCCAGCCGGGGCTGGCGGCGCTGGGATTGGCGCACCTGCAGAAGCGGATGACGCTCGACGCAGCGCTGGCCCGTCGTTGCGTCGCCGCTTTGCAGAAACCGCTGCCGCGCGTCGAGCTGGGGCTGGCGCTGCGCGAACAGGGGCTGGCGCATGCCGCCATTGACATCTCCGACGGACTGCTGGCCGACATCGGCCATCTGGCCGAGCGCTCGCGCCTCGACGCCGAAATTGTCGACGCCTGGTTGCCGCAGCGTCCCGCCGGGGTTGCTCCGGATCTGGCGCGCGAGGCGCAACTGGGCGGCGGCGACGACTACGAACTGGCCTTCGCCGCCGCGCCCGGGCAGCGTACTGCCCTAGCCGGACTGGCATCGCGCCTGGAGCTTCCGTTATGGCGAATCGGCAGTATGATGGCGGGCGCCGGAGCGCTTCGCGTCGTCGATGCGTGCGGGCAGGCTCTTCCCTTCACGCGCAAAGGATTCGACCATTTTGTTCAAGATCAAGATTCGCAGTAACGCGCCTTCGCTGCGCTTCCTTTTTGCTCATCCGGCGCACCTGATTGCCTGCGGCTTCGGTAGCGGCCTGTCGCCGGTGGCGCCGGGCACCTTCGGCACCCTGTTTGCCTGGGCGACCTTTCCGCTGCTGGGCTTGGCGCTGAATGATTCCTGCGTGCTCGGCTTTCTCCTCATCGGCTTTATTGGCGGTGTTCTTGCGGCACACAAGACCGGGATAGACCTCGGAGTGACCGACCACGGCAGCATCGTCTGGGACGAGATCGTTCCCTTCTGGCTGGTACTCTTCTTCTGTCCTCCGGGCTGGCTCTGGCAAACGGTGGCCTTTTTGCTCTTCCGTCTCTTCGATATTTTCAAGCCGCAACCGGCGCGTTTTTTCGACGAGAAAGTGAAGAACGGGCTGGGCGTCATGTGCGATGATCTGTTTGCCGGCGGGTATACGATTCTTGTCCTGCTGGCGGTGCATGCGCTCTGGCCATGAATGGGCAAAAGCTCGAAATGCTGGCGGCGCAAGCCGGCGCCCTGCTCAGGGACAATGGACAAACGCTGGCGACGGCCGAATCGTGCACCGGCGGCTGGGTGGCGCAGTGCCTGACTGCAGTGGGCGGCAGTTCCGCCTGGTTCGAGCGCGGCTTCGTGACCTATTCAAATCTCGCCAAACAGGAGATGCTCGGTGTTGACGCCGCGCTGCTGGATGCGCATGGCGCCGTGAGCGAGCCGGTGGCGATGGCGATGGCGCGCGGTGCCTTGCGGTATAGCCATGCCGACTGGGCGCTGGCCATCACCGGTGTGGCCGGGCCGACCGGTGGGACGGCCGAAAAGCCGGTCGGTACGGTTTGTTTCGCCTGGGCCTCGCGTGCCGGGCAGGTCAGCTGCGAGACCTGTCACTTTGCCGGGGAGCGGCAGGAGGTGCGTGCGTGCTCGGTCGGCCACGCCCTCGATGGCTTGTTGCGGCGCGCTGCCGTTTGTTGCGCCTGAGCAGGCGGTAGTGAGGATTCGTATTTTTTCGAATACTGTATATAATCACAGTATTCGATCAGAAGGTAAGGCGCCGTGCGGGCGCCGTCGAACATGAGATAATTCCCTCAATCAGGTCAAAGGACACGCAATGGACGACAACAAGGCAAAGGCACTGGCTGCCGCACTGGCGCAGATTGAAAAGCAGTTCGGCAAGGGCTCGATCATGAAGATGGGTGACGGGAGCGTCGCCAATGATATTCAGGTCGTCTCCACGGGCTCCCTCGGCCTGGACATTGCCCTGGGCATTGGCGGTCTGCCGCGTGGCCGCGTAGTGGAAATCTACGGCCCCGAGTCTTCCGGCAAAACCACGCTGACTCTGCAAGTGATTGCCCAGATGCAGAAGCTGGGCGGCACCGCGGCGTTCATCGACGCCGAACACGCGCTTGACCCGACGTATGCGCAAAAACTCGGCGTCAATCTCGACGAGCTACTCATTTCACAGCCCGATACCGGCGAGCAGGCACTGGAAATCGCCGACATGCTGGTGCGCTCGGCCAGCGTTGATGTGGTGGTCGTAGACTCGGTTGCCGCACTTGTCCCCAAGGCCGAAATCGAAGGTGAAATGGGCGATTCCCTGCCCGGTCTGCAAGCCCGTCTGATGAGCCAGGCGTTGCGAAAACTCACGGCCAACATCAACCGGACCAATACCCTGGTCATTTTCATCAATCAGATCCGGATGAAAATCGGCGTCATGTTCGGCAGCCCGGAAACCACTACTGGCGGCAATGCCCTCAAATTCTATGCATCGGTACGGCTGGACATCCGGCGCATCGGCGGAATCAAGAAAGGCGACGAGGTGATCGGTAACGAAACCCGCGTCAAGGTCGTCAAGAACAAGGTGGCGCCGCCGTTCCGCGAAGCCATTTTTGACATCCTGTACGGCGAGGGCACTTCGCGCGAGGGCGAAATCATCGAGCTGGGCGTCAATCACAAACTGATCGACAAATCCGGTTCCTGGTATGCCTACAACGGCGAGAAAATTGGCCAGGGGAAGGATAATGCGCGTGAATACCTGAAGGCCAATCCGATGATCGCCCAGGAAATCGAAGCAAAGGTTCGCGCCGCGGTCAATGTGCCGTCGGCGCAGGCGTCCGTTTCCGCCGAGTAAGTCGCAGGATGCAGATCAGCTTGCGCGAGCGAGCGCTGCGCCTGCTCGCGCGACGCGAACATGCCCGTGCCGAGCTGGCGCGAAAATTGGCGCCGCATGCCGAATCGGCGGAAACGCTGGAAGCTTTGCTGGATGACTTGAGCGAGCGCCGTTTGCTGTCTGATGTGCGTTATGTCGAGATGCGGATGAATGCCCGGCGCGCGCGCTTCGGCGATGCGCGTCTGGCGCACGAGTTGCGCTGCCAGGGGGTGGCGCAAGAGCTGGTTGAAGCCGCGCTGGCGGCGGGGGAGAGCGAGTTGTCGCGGGCGCGCCAGGTCTGGCGGCGCAAGTTTGGTGCGCGGGACGGTATTCCCGACGCGGCGGAACGGGCGCGGCAGGTGCGTTTTTTGATGAGCCGGGGGTTTTCCGGCGAAACCGTTCGCCGTGTGCTGCGCGGCGATTTTGAAGAAGATTGAACGATGTCCGAAAACACTACAGCCAATCCGGCGGTTGAAATGGGCGAAGACCAGAAATGCATGCTGTCTACGCGCCACTTGAAAAAACGCTACAAAAAGCGGACGGTGGTTCAGGATGCTTCGATCGAGGTGAGCAGCGGCGAGGTGGTCGGGTTGCTCGGCCCGAACGGGGCGGGGAAGACCACCTGTTTCTATATGGTGGTCGGCCTGGTAGCCTGCGATGATGGCGAGGTCTATCTGAACGAGCAGCGGATCACCCATCTGCCGATTCACCAGCGGGCGCGTCTTGGCCTGTCCTATTTGCCGCAGGAAGCTTCGGTCTTTCGCAAGCTGTCAGTGATTGAAAACGTCAGGGCCGTACTCGAATTGCAGAATCACTCGCCGGCGGAGACCGAACGGCGTGCCGAGCAATTGCTTGAGGAGCTGCATATCGGGCATATCCGCAACAGCCCGGCGGCCGCGCTTTCCGGCGGCGAACGGCGGCGGGTGGAAATTGCCCGCGCGCTGTCGACTGATCCACGCTTTATTTTGCTTGATGAGCCTTTTGCCGGCATCGATCCGATCGCCGTGCTCGACATCCAGAAAATCATCCGGTTTCTCAAGGAGCGTGGCATCGGTGTATTGATTACCGACCACAACGTGCGTGAAACCCTTGGCATCTGCGACCATGCCTACATCCTCAATGAGGGCAGCGTGCTCGCCTCTGGCCGACCGGATGAAATCATTTATAATGAAAGTGTCCGCAAGGTTTATCTGGGTGAGAACTTCCGTCTCTGAACCTGAGGCCTGCCGGTATGGCAACAAGGCGGCTTTTTCTCTTCCCGTTCGGCGGCCGGCCAGGCTCCGTAAATGAAACCATCCCTTCAGCTCAAGCTATCGCAGCATCTTGCCCTGACGCCACAGTTGCAGCAGTCGATTCGCCTATTGCAACTGTCGACGCTTGAACTGGAGCAGGAGCTGGAGAAATACGTACAGGAGAATCCGCTACTCGAACGCGACGAGGAATACCCGCCCACGTCGGTCGAAGGGGGGGAGCGTGCGAGCGGATCGGACGAGGGTCGTGTCGGCGAAACCGCGGTTTG
>CAYTWY010000090.1:0-7687 GCA_964440925.1 uncultured Propionivibrio sp.
GTCCAGAACGCTGCCGGAGAAAGAAAGGCCGGCACACCGAAATCGGCGCCGATTTTCTTCAGGCAGCGCGCCTTTCTGAGCAAATTCACTTTCAGCAGCGGCGCCAGACGGGCGCCGAGCAATTTGTGATCATAGCGTTCGGGTTCGGTACATCGTTCGGAAAACAGATTGTCGCTATGAATGTCCGGCAGTTGGCCGGCGCGCTTGAGCAGGGCCAGGAGACCGATATTGAAAAGCGGCTCGAAATCGGTCACGTTCGGCCCGGCCAGGCGCACGCCGCGCGCGCGAACTGCGGCATGCGCAATGCCCCACATGGCCAGAAAACCGTCCAGCGAGTAGCCCGCCCAGCGCGCGCGGTTGATCGTCGACCCCACTTCCACGACCGCGACACGCGACCCGAAGCGGTCGAGTGTCGCGCCGACAAACTCGCGCCAGGCGTCCTGCGCCGGCCGCGTTTCCATGTGCCGCGCAGCCTCTACCGGCTGCACCAGATGCAACATGACCTGGAACGAACTGGCGCAAAGTTTCTCCAGCAGGCGCGCCGCCGCACCCTGCGCGTCGCCGTAGGTAAAATCGAGACGAACGTGGCCGATAGTCGCCTCCCGCAAGCGCGCGAGAATATAGTCGTCAGCTGCCGGATCATCCGCCGCCGCCACACCAACACCGGTAAAGCCCAAGGGAACCGTGTGTCCAGCCAGGAAAGAGCCCTCGCCGGAACGGCACAGGCCGCCGCGCAGCACATAGGTCAGGGCAGCCCAGGTAAAGCGCAGGGACGAAGCGGGAAATCCGGACATCACGCTTCTCCCGCGCGCGGAACCGAAGGCCCGGACGCCGCATTCATGATCGCCGGCAGATCGACCCACTCCTTCTCGCCCGGCGTTTGCTGCATGCGCTGCAGGTTGCGCGTGCACAGGTACTTGCCCAGCGCCCAGGGATAAACACGCATGTCGGAAAAGTCGATCAGGCCAAGCCGGCCGTCGGGAGAACAGATGACGTTACCCAGATGCAGGGAACGGAAATAGACGCCGCCGCGATGCAGCCGGATGACCAGTTCCGTAAAGGCTGCTCTGAGTTCGCGCGCCCTTTCCGGAGACAAACCGCCGCGCACCATGTCGCGCAAGCTCTGGCCGGGCAGGGGTTCGTACAACACGGCATGCCGGGAAATCTGCGGAATACTGAACAGCCGCAACACACGCGGCACGGGCACGCCGAGCCGGGCAAGCACGCGGGCGTTGTGAACAAAACGCCGGGCATAGGGGTAGAACAGCGCCGAGCTCAGCCAGCGCTTGCGGCGGAACATCTTGAGCAGCCTCCCGTCGCGCAGGCGCAACACCTTGTCGCCGTGCGGATCGGCTTCCAGAACCTCGGCTCCGGCACGCAGCGCCAGATACCCGGCATGATCGATCTTTTCCAAGCCGTATTCCCGAAAAAGTGGCTAGTTTACCTTCTCCGCCCACATCTCGGGCGAAAACCGGCGCCATGCTACTATTCGCCCCTCGCCCACCAGACTCCAGCACGCGATCGCAATGTCCGAGCAAAAAATCGCCGTTTCTTCGCTCAAAATCTATTTCCGTCTGCTCAGTTACCTGAAGCCGCTGATCGGCTGTTTCCTGACCAGCATTCTCGGCTATCTGATTTTCTCTTCGTCGCAGCCGATGATGGCAGCCATCCTCAAATACTTCGTCGATGGCCTGTCCGCGCCCAATTCGGCGTCTTACAGCTTTCCGCTGATCGGCCGCATGGAACTGATTTACGGCGTTCCGCTCCTGCTCGTCATTTCCATAACCTGGCAGGGCATCGGCTCGTTTCTCGGCAACTACTACCTGGCGCGCGTCTCGCTCGGACTGGTCAACGACCTGCGCCAACGCCTGTTCAACAGCCTCCTGCGCCTGCCCAACACCTACTTCGACCAGAACAACTCGGGGCACCTCGTCTCGCGCATCAACTATAACGTGACCATGGTCACCGGCGCGGCCACCGACGCCATCAAGGTTGTCATCCGCGAAGGCATGACCGTCGTCTTCCTGTTCGGCTACCTGCTCTGGATGAACTGGAAACTGACCACGGTCATGTTCGCCATCCTGCCGATCATCGGCGGCATGGTCAGCAACGCCAGCCGCAAATTCCGCAAGCAGGGGCGCAAGATCCAGGGCGCCATGGGCGACCTGACACATATCGCCTCGGAAACCATTCACGGCTACCGCGTCGTGCGCAGCTTCGGCGGCGAAGAATACGAAACGGCACGTTTCCGCAGGGCGAGCGAGGAAAACATGCGCAAGCAGCTGCGCATGGTCAAGACTTCGGCCACCTTCACCCCCTCCTTGCAACTGGTCATCTTCAGCACCATGGCCGGAATTCTCTTCCTCGTCCTGTTCCTGCGCGGCAACTCGACCGCCGGCGATCTCGTCGCCTACATCACGGCCGCCGGCATGCTGCCCAAACCGATCCGGCAACTGTCGGAAGTCAGTGAAACGATCCAGAAGGGGCTGGCCGGCGCCGAAAGCATCTTTGCGCAGCTCGACGAAGCGCCGGAACGCGATACCGGGCACATCGAAAAAGAACAGGTCGTCGGTCGCCTCGAGATTCGCAACCTTTCCTTCCGTTACCCCGGATCGACGCCCACCGTCCTCGATGACATCAGTTTCCACATCGAACCGGGACAGATGGTTGCCCTGGTCGGACGTTCCGGCAGCGGCAAATCGACGCTGGCCAATCTCATCCCGCGCTTTTATCACCACGAAAGCGGACACATCCTGATCGACGGCGTCGATGTCGAGGACTACACCCTGCGCAACCTGCGCCGGCACATCGCCCTCGTCACGCAGCAGGTCACGCTGTTCAACGACACGATCGCCAACAACATCGCCTACGGCGACCTGGCCGGTGCCCCGCGCGAAGCCATCGTCGCCGCAGCCGAATCGGCCTATGCACGCGAATTCATCGAAAAGCTGCCGCAGGGATTCGACACCCTGGTCGGCGAAAACGGCGTCCTGCTCTCCGGCGGGCAACGCCAGCGCCTGGCCATCGCCCGCGCCATTCTCAAGGATGCGCCGATCCTGATTCTCGACGAGGCCACCTCGGCGCTCGACACCGAGTCGGAGCGCCACATCCAGGCGGCACTCGATCACGTCATGGCCAACCGGACCACCATCGTCATTGCCCACCGCCTGTCGACCATTGAAAAAGCCGACATCATCATGGTCATGGATCAGGGGCGTATCGTCGAACGCGGCACGCACGCCCAGCTGCTCGCGCAGGAAGGCGCTTACGCGCGCCTATACGCCATGCAATTCAGCGAACACGGTACCGGCGAAGGGACGGATTCTGCCGCCTAGGGCAAATGCCCCTCCAGCCAGCGATGCAGGACACTCGCCGGCGGCCAGTTGCGCAGCAAGCGCGCCCGGTCGCGCTGCCAGGCGCGCTGCCAGGCACAACGCAGGCCATGCCGGCGCACCGCATCGAGATCGATGACCACCACCTGCCCGTCATGCCATAGCAGGTTGCTCGCTTTCAGGTCACCGTGGCTGAGACGAGCCTCTCCCAAGCGCGAAAACACCCCGATCAGCGCCTGCGCCTCGGCCGCCGCAGGCTCGGCATCGGCAGCCAGATGTCGCGACAGACGGATGCCCGGACAGTAATCGCTCACCAGCCAGGCACGCCGGCGCAACGGCCCCCAGCGCTCCTCGATCAACGCCAGGGGCTCCGGCGTCGGAATGTCGAGAAAAGCCAGACGCAACGCCGCGTGCCAGGAATGCCACGCCCGGCTGGGGCGAAACAGCCGCGACAGCGCATGCCAGAACCCCTTCAGGTTATAGCGCTTGATCACCACATCACCGCCGGCAAGGGCAAGACGCACCACCGTACACGACCCACCGTCCTTCAACAGCACCCCTTGCCGCATGGCGCGATCCGGGTCTTCCAGCACCGCAGCCAGGAGCCCGGTAGCAGCCCGCTTGGCCGCGACAAAGCGCGTCCAGCACCGCCGGACGGAAAAAAGCGAGCACTCGCGCACACTCTTGCGCAGAACATCCTCCAGCCGCCAGCACCGCACACGCCGTACCTGCGCCTGCAGCGCCGCCAGATCCGGAAACACTCCGGATGTCCCGGCATACGCCTTGAGAAGAGGCAGCCAGTGCGCATCCCAGGCCAGCGGCAGTTGCGCCAGCAATATCGCCAGGTTGCGCAGCGCCTGCCGGCGCGTTAACGCCCTCCCCGGAGCGAGCGCACGCACCGCATCGCCGTCGATGACAAACACTACCTCGGCACAACGCAGGAAATTGCCCAAATGCAGATCGTTCTGTACCAGACCACAGGCATGCATCCGCCCGAGAAGTCGCAGCGCCGGCGCCAGAACCGAAACGGCGCGCGCATCGCCTGGCGGGAGAAACCGCACGACATCCCAGTCTGCGGCCAGACTCACCGCCTGCTCCAGATAGGCGGTAAGCAGCGCATGCCCGCCGCCGGGCAGAGCCTGCGCCGCGACAAGCGCCGGCGTCGGCAAACCGGCACCGGCCAGCGCCGCGATGCCGCGCTGTTCCTTGCGCCAATGACGCCGACTGCCGCGAGCGACAAACAGCTTGGCCAGCACCTTCCGGCCATCGGCCAGGAGCGCCTCGCCCACGAGGCGCTTGCCCGGCAGCACACGCAACAGACGCTGCACGCACAGCGTCTGACCATCGGCCAGGCGAACCCGGAACGGCAGCGCGGGCGAACGCCCGGCATGCCGCAGGGCCGTGCAATCGAACAACGGCGCCTCCTCCAGGGAAGGGCCTGTTACCGCCAGAGCCGTGTTCTCCGACATACGCTTATTTATCCAGAGAGTCATCGGCAAGGATGGCTTCGGCATCGATGCCGCGCAGCATGGCGCGCACGCGTTTTCGCCCCTGCCGGACCATCGACGCACTGCTTCCCAGCTGCGGGTTAAGTACCATCGTCGCATGATTGAGATGATCGACGACCTGTCCAAGCTGCTCCGATTCCATGAACAGCATGCGATAACCGGCCGCCACCATCTTGCGATGCATCGTGCTGCCGGCGACGCCATTCTCGTCCGAAAACCCGGTCTTCAAGGCACGAATGACAGCCGTGCGATACAGCGCGCAATGGCTGCGCAGATAGTGCAGGCTGTCGTCGAAACGCTCGGCACGGAAAGTACGCCGTCCGGTCAGGCGGAAAAACGCCATTTTCCAGGCGCGCTCGATGGCTCGCCCGCAGCGCTGCCAGACCGATTTCGTTTCGAGCTTCCAGGAGCCGACCCCGGCCAGTTTATCGTCCTGCGCAAACGGCGCCAGCAGCACATCAAGCCAGTCGGCACGGCGCACGAAGGTGTCGGTATGAATCGACAGCACGAACGGCGTCGTCACCCGCTCCAGCGCCAGATCAAGCGCCCGTGCATGCGCCCTGGGCGGCGTATCGTCGCTCGCGGCACGCCGCTCGATCAGCTCGATCCACTTGAGCGAGCGCAGATAATCGAGCGAGGCATCGCCCGAATCGTTGTCGATGGCGATGACCCGTACGCGGCCAAAATCGGTGTATTTACGCAGCAGACGCAGACAGATGCGGGTTATTTCCGGCGTCTTGTAGTTGGGAATCAGAATTGTAACCATCGCCTGCGCCTGTTCGCTCATACTTCTCTCGCTTTTCCTCAATGTGAAAGAAACTCATTCGCGCCCGGCAAAAAAGCCGAGGATCTTCCGGATACGCCGTTTATCGGCAGCGGCAAGGCGTTTCCTGTCCGCGTAAGCGAGATAGAAACGCAGACGCTGAGTGCGTGAAAGCTGATCTTTAGCCAAATGGTCAAGGCACTGCAAATCCTTGTTTCTTCGATATTCAAGAAACACCGGCCACCAATAGCGGCCACGGGGACAGTCAATCAGATAGACGGTCGGCGAAGCGCTGCCATCGACGAGCAGGTTGCGCCATTTAAGATCGTTGTGCGCAAAGCCGGCGGCATGCAGCCGCCGCGCCGCCTGCGCGATCTGCTGCGTCACCTGCGCCACCCAGGTGCGATCGGACAGGCGGGAATCGCCATCGCGCGCCATGCGCGCCAGATCGACGGTATCGCGCAACTCTTCGGTCACCAGCGCGCCGCGCCGGAAAAATCCCCGGCGCCGCTCCATGCCATAGCCAACCAGCGGTGCGGCAGGTATGCCCCAAGAATGGAAGGCCAGAAGATTTTCCCATTCGCATTTCACCCGCGGCTTAAAGAACAAGCCGCGCAAACCGAACCAGCGGCGCAACAGATTCTTGCCGTTGCCGACATAGCGCTTGACGTAATAGCGTCGATCACCGACCTTGACCCGAAAAACACGACAAAGGCGATCTTCGGAAATCAATTCCCCCTGTAAGGCGAAGACCGCCTCCAGGCGCGAAAACGCGCTCTCCGCCTCGCCGCCCGCATAGTCCGGGTTGAAATGCCATTCGATCATGCGCCACGCTCCCCGGCAAATTTCCTCAGGAACCGCGCCTGCAAGCGCGCCGCCTCTTTCGCCAGGGCACGCAGCGCTGCGCCGTGTTCGGCAAGAATCCGGCGCAGCGGCCGTTCGAAATAGGCGCGCAGGAAGCGCAACACATCGCGCTCGGTCAGGCCGATGTCGAGGGCGGAAAAATACAGGCTGGCCAGATCCTTGTCGCGCCAGCGCCGCGGCGTGCGGCGACGAATCTGCGCCCGATGCAGGTCGATGAGAGAGAGCTTGAAGCTGCCGCTTTGCGGCGGAGGGTCGAGGTGCAGCAGGAAATGGCAGATATAAAAATCGCGGTGATTGATTCCGCCGCCATGCATGCGGGACGCCATTTCCGCCACACGAGCGATCAATGCCCGTTTGAAGATCACCGTGGGCGGCGACTGTACCCAGTTGCGGCAAAAATCCTCCAGGCTGACGGTCGGCGCCAGTTCCTCGGTGACGATGAACGAATGCAGCCGCGCCGGGTCGATTCCGCGCTGGCCAAAGGCCACGCCATGCATGCTGTCGACGCCCAGTTCGGCCAGACGCCGAATCGCCCGCCATTCATTGCCGGCGCCAAGCACCGGAGCACGCAGACACACCAGATTCTTGAGAATTTCACGCCAGCCGACACCGCGGTGAATCTTGACGAAATAGGCGCGTCCCGCCACTTCGGTACGCAGCGTCCGGCGCGCCTCGAGTTCGCGAAACACCTGCCCCTGCAGCGATTCGACCGCCACAAAGGGATCGCGCCCGCGCCACAGGCTGCGGAACGGTTCCGCGACGACAAGTTGCGTGGAGTTCATGCGTCTTCTTTCAGAATGATGTCCGCCGCACGCTCGGCGTTGTCGTAAATATCCGCCGTCGCGGCAAAGGCCAGCGCATTGCTTTGCCAGCGCTCACGCGCGCCGCGGTCGGCCAGCATGGTGCGCAGTGTCTGATCCAGCGCCATCTGGGCAAAAGGCTCCGGCACCACCTGCCCGGCACCCGCCTCCTCAATGTAATGTGCATAGCCACACACGGCGGTAACCAGCACCGGCAAGCCGGCAACCACGGCCTCCAGCAACACCGTCCCGGTATTCTCGTTATACGCGGGATGAATCAGCAAGTCGGCGCCAAGGAGGAAACGCGGGATGTCGCTACGCCCGGACAGGATACAGACGCGCGCGGCGATGCCGAGCGAAGAGGCCTGGCGCTGAAACGGCGCCGGATCGTCCTGCCCGATGACCATCAGCCGCGTCCGC
>CAYTWY010000091.1:0-2772 GCA_964440925.1 uncultured Propionivibrio sp.
CATATATTTAGACCTGACAGCAAGTATCGTAGTTATTAACGTGAGCGGTATCTTCGGCCTTATTTGTCCGGATTACAAACTGATACAAGAAACTTTTTCCCGGTTTAGCACTCTCAGGCACGGAGTGCTAAAATTTCGGTCAGAAACATCCACGGAGGTACGGACTCACATGACGCACGCTTTGACTTTCCCGACGGTATCCGCGCTGGGCAATATCGACGCCTACATTCAAGCGGCGAAGCAGTTTCCCATGCTCTCGGCGGAAGATGAGTTCGAGCTGGCGACACGTTTCCGCGACAAACAGGATCTGAACGCCGCCCGCCAGCTCGTCTTGTCGCATCTACGCCTTGTCGTCTCGATTGCCCGCGGTTATCTGGGCTACGGCCTGCCGCACGCCGACCTGATCCAGGAAGGCAATATCGGCCTGATGAAGGCGGTCAAGCGTTTCGACCCGTCGCACGGTGTGCGTCTGGTGTCCTTCGCGATCCACTGGATCAAGGCCGAAATCCACGAATACGTGCTCAAGAACTGGCGCATGGTCAAGGTCGCGACGACCAAGGCGCAGCGCAAGCTGTTCTTCAACCTGCGCAGCCTGAAGCCGGGCAGTGAAGCGCTAACCCCGACGCAGGTGGCCGACATCTCGCACCGGCTCAGCGTCAAGCCGGAAGACGTGGTGGAGATGGAAACCCGGCTTTCCGGGCACGATCTGGCGCTGGAAACCGGCAACGATGATGAAGACGCTTTTGCGCCGATTGCCTACCTTGAGGACAGCCGCAGCGAGCCGACGCGAGTACTGGAGGCGCGCACGCACGACCATCTGCAAGGCGAGGGCCTGCAAGCAGCGCTGACCGTTCTTGATGAGCGCAGCCGCCGTATTGTTGAGGCCCGCTGGCTCAGCGACGCGCCTGCCACCCTGCACGAGCTGGCCGACGAATTTGGCGTCTCTGCCGAACGCATCCGCCAGATCGAAGGCAAGGCGCTGCAGAAGATGCGCGCCCATCTGGCGCCGCTTGCCGCCTGAGGCCACCCCCCCGTCCAAACCGCGCCGTCCGGTAAAACCCGGGCGGCTTTTTTTCGCCCCCGCAAAACCACGCCGCGGCGCCACAAGGGCACAAACGTCACCGCCCAAGCAGGCTGGCGTCGACTTTCACCACCACTTTGCGGAAGGGGCGCCTGTCGTCAATGGCCAGGCACGGGCGATGCAATTCACCGGGCAGGAAAACGACAAAGGCGCCCGGCGCCAGATCGAGGAAGAATTCGCCCGGCGGTGGCGGATAAAAAGCGATGTCGTCCGCATCCAGCCGCTCTTCCGTCGGCAAAAGACCGGCCACCGGCAAGGCGCAGCCAAAGCGTTCGCTGGCACCGAGCGGCATCTGGATGTCGGCGTAGCGCCGATGCGCTTCGGCACGGCTGTCGGCAAAGGGGCGCGGCACGCCTTCCTGCAACAGGAAGAACATCCGCTCGCCCTCAAGCTCGTAACGCCCGAGCGGCAGGGTCAGCAAATCGAGCGGGCGCAACGCGTCCAGGGCGCGCCGCACGGCCGCCGGCAAAACGTCCTTTTGCCCGCTTGGCGCATCAAGCAACCCGATAATCATGGCCTCTCCTTAAGGCCGCCGGACGAAGCCGCCAGCGCAGCCAGCAATTTGCCGTGGATACCGCCAAACCCGCCGTTGCTCATGACAAGGATTTGGTCGCCGGGGCGCGCCGCGGCGACAATGCGGCGCACCAGATCATCGATATCATCGGCAGCCTGTGCTTTCTCGCCCAGCGGCAGCAGCGCTTCGCGGGCATCCCAGCCGAGCTGGGCGGCATAACAGAAGACGCGGTCGGCCTCCTTCAGGCTGCCCGGCAACTGCGCTTTCATCAGCCCCAGCTTCATGGTGTTCGAGCGCGGTTCGAGCACCGCGAGGATGCGCGCATCAGCGCCGATCCTGCGCCGCAGCCCGGCGATGGTCGTGGCGATGGCCGTCGGGTGGTGCGCGAAATCGTCATACACACAGACGCCGCCGACCGTGCCGCGCAGCTCCATGCGCCGTTTGACGCTGGCAAAGCGCGTTAGCGCCTGCACCCCCTTTTCCAGCGTAACGCCGGCATGGCGCGCGGCGAGCAGGGCCGCCAGGGCATTGGCACGGTTGTGTGCGCCACTCAGGCGCCAGTGCGCCGTACCCTGCAGCGTATTGCCCTGCAGGAGGCGCAGCGAGCCGTCCGCGTCGTCGCCCTCCATGTGCCAGCCGTGCGTGTCGTTGAAGCGTTCGACCGGCGTCCAGCAGCCGCGCGCCAGCACACGCGTCAGGCTCGCCTCGGCGGCGTTGCTGACGATCAGCCCGTTGCCCGGCAAAGTCCGCACCAGATGATGGAACTGGGTCTCGATCGCCGCCAGGTCGGCAAAAATATCGGCGTGATCAAACTCCAGGTTGTTGAGTACGACAGTGCGTGGCCGGTAATGGACGAATTTCGAGCGCTTGTCGCAGAAGGCGGTGTCGTATTCGTCCGCCTCGATGACAAAAAAAGGCGTCTCGCCACCCAGGCGCGCCGAAACGCCAAAATTCACCGGCACCCCGCCAATCAGGAAACCGGGAGACAAGCCCGCGTCTTCAAGAATCCAGGCCAGCATCGAGGCTGTCGTCGTCTTGCCGTGCGTGCCGGCAACGCCGATCGCATTTTTGTAGTCGAGCATGAGGTAGCCCCAGGCCTCCGCGCGCTCCATCACCGGAATGCCGCGCGCACGCGCACGCACGATCTCGGGGTTGTCGTCATGCACGGCGGCGGTGC
>CAYTWY010000091.1:2782-7645 GCA_964440925.1 uncultured Propionivibrio sp.
TGTCGTCGTCTTGCCGTGCGTGCCGGCGACACCGAGCACCCAGCGCCCCTGCAGGACATGGTCGGCCAGCCACTGCGGGCCGGAAACGTAAGGCAGGCCACGGGCGAGAATTTCTTCCAGCAGCGGGTTGCCGCGTGAAATGGCGTTCCCCACCACATAACAATCGGCGCCCAGCGCCAGCTGCTCGGCGCCATAGCCCTCGACCAGGGCAATCCCGCTCGCCTCCAGCTGGGTACTCATCGGCGGATAGACGTTGGCATCGCAGCCGGTGACGCGGTGGCCAGCAGCGCGGGCAAGCTGCGCCACGCCGCCCATGAAGGTGCCGCAGATACCGAGAATATGAATGTGCATGCAAGAATCCACGTTAGAATCGTTCGGTCGGCGCACATTGTACCGCCTCTGCCCACCATTCCCGGCGCCTTCGCCCTTCCCGACCGAAAGATCATGCCTCCTTTCCGCGCCTCGCCAACCGCCCTCCGCCAGAGCCGGCAGATCGCCTGCACGGCGGCGCGCCTAGTTGCCGAACAGGGTCTCGACTACGCCCAGGCCAAGCGCAAGGCGCTCGCCCTGCTCGCTTTGCCGGAGAACACGCGCCTGCCCGAAGACGCTGCGCTGGAGGTGGAACTGCGCACCTACCAGCGGCTGTACCAGAACGCCGAGCAGACCGAACGGATCGACCGCCTGCGCCGTAGCGCACTCGAGCTGATGCGTCGCCTGCACCATTTCACCCCCTACCTGAGCGGCGCCGTCGCCGACGGCAGCGCGCCCCGTTACGCCGCCATCGACATCCAGCTATTCCCGGACAGCGCCAAGGAAGTCGAAATCTTCCTGCTCAACGCCGGCATCGCGTTCACCCACAGCACCCCCCGCACGGCACGTGCCGAAGCCGTTCTCACCGTGCACGGCAAGGACGCGCTTGCCCATCTGGTGATCTACCCGCGCGACGAAGAACGCCAGGCCGGCAAGACGCGCACCGGTCACCCGCGTCCGCGCCTGCGCCTTGCGGCCCTGGAACGCCTGCTGGCCGAATCCGCCACGACAGAATCTCCCGACGCAACGCCCTAGAGACCGCACCGATCTTCGCCAAATTGCGCGCATCTGGTGCGAAAAGCGCCCCTTGCGCCAAGCTTCCGCCTACGCCTTACCGGCGCCCGACTGGACAAATGCGCGCAATTTGCGGCAAACTCCGGCCATGAACCCGCATCGAACCCCCTTGCCATCCTGACCGCGCGCTGCGCAAAACATTCCGGGGCAACGGGCAAACACGGCGCAGTCGATACTTCGGCGCCTCACCGCCCCGCTCATCTTTACCGCCGCCGGCCGTTTTATCCGGCCGGCACCCGGACGGCTCCAGACGCCCCCCCAGGAGAGACCCATGGATCTGCGTAAACTCAAGAAACTGATCGACCTTGTCGAAGAATCGGGCATCACCGAACTGGAAGTGACCGAAGGCGAAGAAAAGGTGCGCATCGCCAAACAATCGCCGCAGTCCACGACGCAAACCTTCGTCATGCCGCAATCGGCGCCAGTCGTCGGCAGCGAAGCGGCATCCGGAGAAGACCGAAATCCGCTGCCCGCAGGACAGGTGATCAAATCGCCGATGGTCGGCACCTTCTATCGCTCGGCCAGCCGGGAATCCGAACCTTTCGTCGAACTGGGCGGCACGGTGAACGCCGGCGACACGCTGTGCATCGTCGAGGCCATGAAGCTGCTCAACGAAATCGAATCCGACTGCGCCGGCACGGTCAAGGCGATTCTGGTCGAAAACGGGCAGCCGGTCGAATTCGGCACGCCGCTGTTCGTCGTCGGCTAGGTCTGGCGGCATGTTCGGAAAAATCCTGATCGCCAATCGCGGAGAGATTGCCCTGCGCATCCAGCGTGCCTGCCGCGAACTGGGCATCCGGACGGTCGTCGCGCATTCGGAAGCCGACCGCGACGCCAGATACGTCAAGCTCGCCGACGAATCGGTGTGCATCGGCCCGGCGGCGCCGGGCCAGAGCTATCTCAACGCAGCAGCCATCATCTCCGCCGCCGTGGTAACGGATGCCGAAGCCATCCACCCGGGCTACGGCTTTCTCTCGGAAAACGCCGATTTCGCTGAACGCGTCGAATCGTCCGGTTTCGTCTTCATCGGCCCGCACCCGGAAACGCTGCGCCTGCAGAGCGACATGCTGCGCACGCGGGAGGCCATGCAGGCCGCCGGCCTGCCATGCGTTCCCGGTTCGCAAGGCGCCCTGCCTGATGAGGCCAAGGAAATTATCCGCCTGGCGCGGGAAATCGGCTATCCGGTCATCATCAAGGCGGCCGGAGGTCGGCGTGTCATGCGCGTGGTGTATACCGAAGCGGCCCTGGTCAACGCCGTCACGCAGACCCGCGCGGAAGCACAAAACATTTTCGCCAACCCTGCCGTGTATCTGGAAAAATATCTGGAAAACCCCCGCCATGTGGAAATCCAGATCCTCGCCGACGGCCTGCGCAACGCCATCCATCTCGGCGAACGCGACGCCTCGCTGCAACGCCGACAGCGAAAGGTCATCGAGGAATCACCGGCGCCCGGCATCGCCGCCCGCCATATCGCCCGCCTCGGCGAACGCTGCACGGAGGCCTGCCGCCGGCTGCACTATCGCGGCGCCGGCAGCTTCGAGTTCCTGCATGCGGACGGCGAGTTTTATTTCGCTCACCTGAATGCCAGGCTTCAGACCGGACACCCGGTCAGCGAAGTCGTCAGCGGCATCGACCTCGTGCAGCAACAGATCCGCATCGCCGCCGGGGAAAAACTGACCCTGCGCCAGCGCGACGTAAACTTGCGCGGATACGCCATCGAATGCCGGATCAACGCCGAAGATCCGGCCACCTTGGCCCCCTGCCCGGGAAAAGTCAGCGCCTACCTCCCCCCCGGCGGCCCCGGCATCCGCGTCGATTCGCCAATCTATCAGGGCTACACGCTGCCGCCCCATTATGAGCCGCTGCTGGCCAAAGTGACTGCTCACGGCGAAACACGCGAACAGGCCATCCGCCGCCTGCGCATCGCCCTCGCGGAGACCTGCATCGAGGGCATCAAGACCAACATCCCCCTGCTCCAGGAACTATTGCACGACGCCGCCTTCATCAAGGGCGGGATCGGCATTCACTACCTGGAAACGAAAATCGCCCTGAAGAACGCCGCCCGCCGGGCGGAATAGGAGAAAAGAACCATGGCCTGGCTCTCTGTCAGCATCGAAACCGATTGCGCCCATGCCGAAGCACTGGCCGACGCCCTGCTCGAAGCCGGCGCGCTGTCGGCCAGCATTGAGGACGCCGACGCGGGAACGGAACGCGAAACACCACAGTTTGGCGAACCGGGATCACCCACCGCGCCCGGATGGGAACGCTCGCGCGTCGTCGTGCTGCTGCCGCAAGACACCGACCCGCAGATCCTGATCACCGCCTGCGCGCCGCTGGCCGGCATCACACAGGCGCCGCCCTTCACGTGCACGACGGTAATCGAACAGAACTGGGTGCAACTCACCCAGGCGCAGTTCGATCCGATCCGCATCTCCGGGCGCTTGTGGATTGTTCCCTCCTGGCACGAGGCACCCGACCCACAAGCCATTGTCCTCGTTCTCGATCCGGGCATGGCCTTTGGCACCGGCTCGCACCCGACCACCCGCCTGTGCCTGGAGTGGCTCGAACGCTCGATCACGCCCGGAGTATCGCTGCTTGATTACGGCAGCGGTTCAGGTATCCTCGCTATCGCGGCGAAAAAGCTGGGCGCCGGAGAAGTTCTCGGCGTCGACATCGACCCGCAGGCCGTGCGCGCGGCAACCGACAACGCCGAACGCAACCGGGTCGACGCGCATTTTGCCGATTCCGCCGGAGAAATCGAGGGACAATTCGACATCGTGGTCGCCAACATTCTTTCCAATCCGCTCAAGGCACTCGCGCCCGCCCTCTGCGCCCACGTGCGGACGGGTGGCAAACTGGCGCTGTCGGGCATCCTCGCCGAACAGGCCGAGGAAATGATCGGCATTTACGCCCCCTACATCGCACTGACCATCGCCGATACGCGCGACGGCTGGGTCTGTCTCGCCGGAAGCAAGCGCTGAGCCATGAAAACCTGCTGCCCGAACTGTCAGACGGCTTTCCGCGTTACCCCCGAGCAACTCAAGGCACGGGCGGGGAAGGTGCGTTGCGGACAATGCCAGAGCGTATTCAACGCGCTCGACAGCCTGGTCGAGGAAGTCCACAGCGCGGCAGCACCGCCCGCCGAAACAGCGCCGGCTTTGCCGCAAGACACGCCTGGCGAAGCGCCGCCCCGAACCGAAACCGAGCCAGCGGACACTGACGCGTCCCCGCCGCCCGAGACGGCGGCAACGGACGCAACGCCACCCTTGAGTGAAGCAGCCGTACAGGAACTGGGCAAGGCCTCGGGTCTGATCCTGCCGCGGCAGATGAACGAAATTCACGGCTACAGCAAATGGAACGAGGGCGTCATGGCCGCCCCGGTAGTCGCGCCGGTGGACAAGCCGCCGCGCTGGCCCTTTGTCCTCGCCGCCACGCTGCTGCTGTTCATTCTCGGCGCACAGCTCGTTTTCCATTGGCGCAGTGAAATCGCCGCCCGCGTACCGACCCTGCGTCCGCTGCTCGCCAGCCTGTGCCAGGCGTTCAACGCCGATCTGCCGCTACCGCGCCATATCGAGCTGATCGGCATCGAATCCTCCGATCTGCAGAACGACCCAACCCGCGCCTCGCTCCTCGTGCTGAACGCCACCTTACGCAACCGCGCTGCCTTCGCCCAGGAATACCCGCTGCTCGAACTGTCCCTCACTGACACGCAGGACGAAGTCATCGCCCGGCGCGTTTTCTCCCCCGCCGAATACCTTG
>CAYTWY010000092.1:0-7623 GCA_964440925.1 uncultured Propionivibrio sp.
GTCTCGCCGCGGCGCGGAAGCGTCACCGGCGCCCGCGCCTTCCCCCGGGCAAGTAAACGCTCGTTGAGTTCGAGGTCAAAATGCATGGCGTCGACGGACAACTCGCAGTCATTCGGATTACGTACCGTCAGACGGACGATGAAATGCTGCTCGGCCACTCCAACAGCGACAAGGTCGACACCGGCAAGAGTGATTTCCGGCTTCTCCGGCACGCTGCGGCAGGCACTCAGCAGAAGCAGCACCCCGCCCAGCGCCAGCCAGAGGAAACAGCACAACCGCCGGCACAAGAGAAGCGTCATTCCCCTGCGCCGTTTTCTGCCCCGGAAAGGCGCTCGAGCAATTTGAGCACGGCGATCGAATCTTCCTCGCCCAGGCCGGCGCCGACGAGGGCATTGAACATCTGCGCCGTCACCGCCGTTGCCGGCAGGCACAACCCCAGTTCATGCGCGATGCGCAGCACGATATTCACGTCCTTCTGGTGCATCCACGCCTTGAAACCGGGCTTAAAATTGCGCGCCAGCATGCGCTGGCCATGATTTTCGAGGATGCTCGAGCGCGCCGAACCGCCGAGCAGAGCCTCGCGCACCCGCGCCGGATCAACACCGTTGGCACGGGCGAAATTGAGCGCTTCGGCCACCGCCAGCACGCCAACCCCGGTCAATATCTGATTGGCCGCCTTGGCCACCTGCCCGGCGCCCGATTCGCCGACATGCACGACAGTCTTGCCCAGGCACCCGAACACCGGCTTTGCCTGCGCAAAAGCGGCCGCCGAACCGCCAACCATGATGGTCAACGTAGCGGCAATCGCTCCGGCCTCGCCGCCGGACACCGGCGCATCGAGGAAATCGACGCCGCGCGCCTGCATCGCGGTCGCGATGGTGCGCGCCGCATCGGGCAAAATGGTGCTCATGTCGACGGCGATCAGCCCCGCATGCGCGCCTTCCGCGACGCCGCGCTCGCCGAGCATGACTTCCCGCACATCCGGTGCATCGGCGACCATCGAGATCAGCACCTCGACCGCACCGGCCACCTCGGCCGGACTCCCCCCGCGTTCGGCGCCTGCCGCCAGCACGGGCGGCAGCGACGCTTCCCGCCGCGCCCAGACCCGGACGGCATGGCCCGCCTTGAGGAGATTCAGCACCATCGGCCGCCCCATGATGCCCAGACCTATGAATCCGACTTTCATCGTCCCCTCCGTGCGCACAGGAAAATCCGCCAAAAAAAACGCCGGCGCGCAAGAACGGCCGGCGTTTTCCGGAACCATCGCCGCCGTTCAGCGATAGTCATCCCACTTGATTTGCCGCATGTCCCCATTCTGCATGAACTGGCGATGCATGGCAAAAGCGAGCGGCAGCGACATCGGCTCGTGACCACCGGGGCCGACGAGGCGCAGGTAGTCACGCAGCTGTTCGCGATAATCCGGATGCGCGCAGTTGTCGATAATCAGTTGCGCGCGCTCGTGCGGATCCTTGCCGCGCAAGTCGGCAACGCCCTGCTCGGTCACCACGACCTGTACCGAATGCTCGTTGTGGTCGATGTGCGAAGCCACCGGAACGATGGCCGAAATCATGCCGCCCTTGGCCGTCGACGGACAGGAGAAGATCGACAGATAGGCATTGCGGGTAAAGTCACCCGAACCGCCGATGCCGTTCATCAGCGTTCTGCCCATGACATGCGTCGAATTGACGTTGCCGGCAAGGTCGATTTCGATCGCCGTATTCATCGACACGATGCCCAGACGGCGGACGATTTCCGGGTGATTGGAAATTTCCTGCGGCCGCAGCAGGATACGCCGCTTGAAGTAATCCATGTTCGCCACGACGTTGCCCATCGCCTGCGGGCTAAGGGTCAGGGCGCAGGTCGAAGCGAACTTGCAGCGTCCGCTCTCCAGAAGAGGAACAACGGAATCCTGCAGCACTTCGGTATACATTTCAAAAGCCGGGATGTCGCGGCTCTGCCCGAGCGCCGCCAGCACCGCATTGGCGATGTTGCCCACCCCCGACTGCAGCGGCAGGAATTGCGCCGGGATGCGGCCGATTTTCATTTCCGCGGCAAGGAAGTCGGCGACATTCTGGCCGATGCGGTCGGTCAGTTCGGTCGGCTCGTCGAAACCGCCGGATTCGTCGGCCCGGTCGGTATAGACCACACCAACGATCTTCTTCGGGTCAACGACACAGATCGGCGAACCGACGCGGTCGGAGGCGCTGAAAACCGGAATTTCATTGCGCGTCGGGGGATCCTGCGGCTCGAAGATGTCATGCATGCCGAGCAGCGAGGTCGGATGCCTGGCGTTCAGTTCGATGATGATCTTGTCGGCCAGGCGCAGATAAGTGTTCGACGCACCGACCGAAGTGGTCAGCACCACGCCGCCGCCGGCCGTCAGGTCGCAGGCCTCGACCACCGCCCAATGGATCGGGCCGAGGAAACCGTAACGCGCATTCTGCGCCACGGTGGACAGATGCATGTCGAAGAACTTGACGCCCCCGGCATTGATCTGCTTGCGCAGCGAGGCGTTGGCCTGATACGGCGTACGGAAGCTGATCGCTTCGGCTTCGGCGAGCGCCCCGTCGAGTGATTTGCCGGTCGAAGCACCGCTCAGCACGCCGACCTTGAAGGGGCGGCCGGCGGCGTGTTCGCGTTGCGCCTTTTGCGCCAGTGCCGCGGGCACGGCTTTGGCCGCACCGGCGGCGGTAAATCCGCTAAAGCCGATGCTCTGGCCGTTCTGGATCATTTCCGCCGCTTCTTCGGCGGTAAGTACCGGAAAGGGTAATGACATTTCGGAATCCACTCCTCGTTCAGCAAATCAAAAGCAGGAAAGCGCCAGCAATCGACAGGCGGCGAGCGGAAACACGCATCGGACACGAACCGGAAGGCTGGAAGCACAGGGAAGCGCGCATTATAGTCGCCCGCCATCCGGCGAGCAAACCGCGCGCCTACTCGGGACTTTTCGAGTCAAGAAACAGGCTCACCGGCCCGTCATTGACAAGCTGCACCTGCATGTCGGCACCAAACACCCCGCAGGGCACCGGTTTCCCCAGTTCGCATTCCAGCTGGCGTACGAAGCGCTCGAACAGCGGCCGGGCGATTTCCGCGCCCGCCGCCCGGCTCCAGGAAGGGCGATTTCCCTTGCGCAGCGAAGCAAAGAGAGTGAATTGACTGACCGCCAGGGCTTCGCCACCCGCTTCGGCAAGGCTCCGGCACATATTTCCCGCAGCGTCGGAAAATATGCGCAGCCGCGCCAGCTTGGCGGCCATCCAGCGCACATCCGCGTCGCTGTCGGCGACCTCGACCCCGCACAGGAGCAACAGCCCGTGCCCGATCGCCGCGACGGTCTCGCCCCCCACATCGACACGCGCGCCGGCAACGCGCTGCACGATCACGCGCACGGCTCGCCGCCTCCGCCCAGCGAGACCCCGGCTGCGCGCGCCAGCCAGCGCACCGGCTGCGTCTCCGGCTCCGGCTGCAGGGTCACATGCCCGATGCCTTGGTGTTTCAGCACGAGGCAAGCCTGCTCGAGGATTTCCGGCCACCGCGACAAGGCATCGACGACAAGGTGCGCGGACAGGGCGACACGCTCGGAGGACAGGGTCCATACATGCAGATCGTGTACCGAAACGACACCCGGCACGGCGGCCAGCGCCCGTCCGATCTCGTCCACACACAGATGCAGCGGAACGCCCTCGAGCAAGGCACGCAGCACCTCGCGCAACAGGCGCAGGCTGGAAACGAGAACCAGGGCGCAGATCAGCAGCGACAACAGGGGATCGACCGGCGTCCAGCCGGTCAGCATGACCACCGCGCCAGCCAGCAGCGCCGCCACCGAACCGAGCAGATCGCCCAGCACGTGCAGCAGCGCGGCGCGCGTATTCATCGTTTGCTCGCCCTGCATGAGCAGCCAGGCCACGCCGGCATTGACGCACAAGCCGGCAAACGCCACCACGGTCACCACTTCGCCGTTGATCGGCGAAGGCAGCATGAACCGCCGGATGGCAGCGACGGCGATGGCAATCACCACCAGCACCATGAACAGTACGTTAAACAGCGCCGCCAGGGTTTCGGCACGTCCCAGGCCATAGGTATGACGCAGCGAAGGCGGTCGCCGCGACAGCCAGAGGGCGAAAGCGGCCAGGCCGAGAGACGCGCTGTCGGTCAGCATATGCCCGGCATCGCCGAGCAGCGCCAGGGAACCGGACCAGAACCCGGCCACGGTCTCCAGCAAGGCAAACGCCAGAGTAAGAAACAGCGCCCAGAAGACCGGCGCCCCCCGCTCCGGCCGGGGTAAATGCACAGGGTGATGGTGATCGCTCATGACAGACTCTCCACACCGGGACGTGACGTTTTACCTGCCAATGCCGCCAGACTCTGCGCCGACAGCATGGCGCCCGGCAACGATCAGCCGCGGATAGGCTTGCCGCTCAGCATATTGTCCGCCTGCACCGGCAGACGACTTTGCGCATGCACGCTTTCCAGCCAGCGCTTGATGCGCATCGCATCGCCGACACGCGTCAGCTTGCCCGCCGAGTCGAGCAGCACGATGACGATCGGCTTGTCCGCCAGGCGCGCCTGCATGACCAGACATTTGCCGGCCTCATGGATATAGCCGGTCTTGGACAGCCCGACATCCCACGACGAATTCTTGACCAGCGGATTGGTATTGCGGAAGACCAGTTCGCGCCCACCGATGTCCACCCTGGCTTCGGAAGTGGTGGACAATTCGCGGATCAACGGATAACGATATGCGGCGGACACCAGCTTGGCCAGATCATAGGCCGTCGACACATTGTGGCTGCTCAGGCCGGTCGGGTCATCGAAATGCGTATCGCGCATTCCGAGCGACTGCGCCTTGCGATTCATGGCCTGCACGAAAGCGTGCAGGCCGCCCGGATAATGGCGCGCCAGCGCGTTTGCCGCACGGTTCTCGGACGACATCAGGGCAAGCAGCAGCGCCGTCTCGCGCGGCATCGCCACGCCGACATTGAGGCGGGAACGGCTCCCGCGCAAGAAATCGATATCATCCTCGGAAATGGAGACCGGAGCACGCAGATCGGGAGTCGCATCGAGCACCACCATCGCCGTCATCAGCTTGGAGATGGAGGCAATCGGCGCCACCGCATGCGCGTTCTTCTGATAGAGCGCATCGCCCGCGCCCTGGTCGAAAACCAGCGCCGCACCCGACTGCACGGCCAGTTTGTTCGCCGCCTGCCAGTGATCCCCGCCCTTCACCGGCGCCGGGTGCACCGCGAGGCGCGACTTCCCGCGCACCGCCTTGCGCGCGGAAACATGCGCCGGCCTGGCACGCGCCCCATTGCCGGTCTTGGCCGCAGCCGGCTTGACTGCGGCCGGTTTGACCGCCGCCTTGCGAACAACCGGACGATTCCTGTCGCCGGACGTAGCGACGGCCTGCACCTGGGTGGCCCAAACCAGACCCGACAAGGAAAAAACCAGTACGACCGTCTTCAAGACCACTTGCATCGGCAAAAACCCCAACCCGGAACCATTCGGCCTCCGATTCTACCCGATTCCACCCCCTAAAACTATACGCTGTAAAAATAAAGAACTAGCGTCAATAGCTGATAAAAGACATCAACTCGATGTTCGGCAAGGTTTTTTTGCCGCCGCCCGCTTGACCACCGACATCGGGAAATAGGATACTCGTTCGTGTCTGTTCCCCCGGTTTCCTGCTGCAAAATCCGACCAATCCAAACCCTCTCCGGAGATTTCACGATGAAAAGTTTTGTTTCCCGGTCGCTCACCCTGCTGCTCGTTCCCTTCCTGCTCTGGGGCTGCGCGACACAAACCCCGCAAGCGCCGCAACCCTTCCAGTTTGTTTATACATCGGACTCGCACTACGGCATTACCCGTGAAGCCTTCCGGGGGAAAAAGAATGTGAATGCTCGCGAGGTCAATGCCGCACTGGTTGCACAGATCAACAGCCTGCCCAAGCTCAAGACGCCCTGTGATGAGGGCGTAAAGGCCTGCACCGAAATCGGCGGCATCGACTTTCTGATCAATAGCGGCGACATGGCCAATCGCATGACCAAGGACGCCAAGGGTCCGGGCGGCGTGCAGTCCGCCGCCGCCTCATGGAAAGATTTCGCCTCGGATTACCTGCAGAAACTCACCATAACCGATGCGGAAGGCAAGCCGTCCAGGGTTTACCTGCTGCCCGGCAATCACGATGTCTCCAATGCCATCGGTCACGTCAAGCCCATGGTTCTGGCGCGCGATGCCACATCAATGGCTGAAATCTACAACCGCATGCTGCAACCGGCCACCCCGAGAACGGCGGAAACCTACAACTACGCCACCGACAAGGTTAACTATTCAAAAGACATCAACGGCGTGCATTTCGCCTTCATCAACATGTGGCCGGACAGCCAGATGCGTGCCTGGCTGGAAGACGACCTTAAAAACGTTCCGGAAACCACCCCGGTCATCATCGTTACGCACGACCAACCGGATATCGTCGCCAAACACCTGACCAACCCGAATGGCAAACATGACCTCAACGCCAAGGACAAATTCCAGAATCTGCTGAACGACCAGCTGACCACTCCCGACGCACAAGGCAAGCTGACCACCAAGGCCATTCCCACCAACGAACACCGGGCGTTCGCCCGCTTTCTCAAGGCACACCGCAATATCGTCGCCTACTTCCACGGCGACGAAAACTTCAATGAATATTATGTCTGGAAGGGGCCGGACAACGACATCCGGCTCAATATTTTCCGCGTCGATTCGCCGATGAAGGGAAATATCTCGGAAAAGGACGAAAGCAAACTTTCCTTTCAGTTCGTCGCCGTCGACCCGGCCGCACGCAAGATGACCGTGCGCGAATACCTGTGGAATGCCGTCGACAAAGCCAGGGCGTGGGGAGAAGCCATCACCGTCTCGCTCGAACCGCGTCCGGCGCACTGACGCCAAACCCGTCGCCCGTTGCGGGGCACCCTCGCCCCGCAGCGCCGCGCCGCCGGGGTGTGCCCGGGCAAAATTGCCGGGCGAAAATGGCACGAGCTGTGCTATGATTTAGTTCGTCCGAAGTTCGTGAGCCTTGTCGAGCATGTTTGAACCTTTGAACAGGATTTGACCCTGCCGCGCCCGACCCCGTCCCGTTCCGGAGAATTCATCGATCCCTGATCTGTCCGTCGAACCCCTGCGGAGCCGGTTTTGTGCGCCTGGAATGATCCTGACGTCGTTTTCACGCTTTTTTTCCACTGTCCATCAAAAAGAGAGTACTGCCATGAGTCAAACCGTACCAACCAACGCCCCCGACTACGTCAAACACGAAGGGCTCAAGCAATGGGTCGCCGAAATCGCCGCTTTGACGACGCCCGATCGCGTCGTATGGTGCGATGGTTCGCAGGCAGAATACGACCGCCTGTGCCAGGAACTCGTTGAGGCCGGCACCTACGTCAAGCTGAAGAAGCGCAAGAATTCCTTCCTCGCCTTCTCCGACCCCTCCGATGTGGCACGTGTCGAAGACCGCACCTACATCTGTTCGGAAAAGAAGGAAAACGCCGGCCCGACCAACAACTGGGAAGACCCGGCCAAGATGCGCGCCACCCTCGCCGGCCTGTTCAAGGGCTGCATGAAGGGCCGCACCATGTACGTCATCCCGTTCTC
>CAYTWY010000093.1:0-7483 GCA_964440925.1 uncultured Propionivibrio sp.
CGGGCCGTCGTCCAGCGCGGCACTGCTGAGGGTGTGCCGGCCGTCGTGCGCCAGCGTCAGGCGCACGCGCCACAGCCCGGCGGCGTGCGTGCCGGCCAGCGCACCCAGCGCGTCGCCGATCACCGCTCGCTCGCAGGCAAAGCCGAGGGCGCGCGCCGAGGCCGCCAGACGGTCGAGGTGCCGGTTCAGGAGCGGGTAGGCGCCGTCCAGCAGGCGCAGGGTTTCGATCAATTCAAAGCCGGGGTCGTAGGCGGTCAGGAAGCGCGCTTTCAGGAGGCATTCGGCGTATTCACGCGCCGGGTCGGAGTCGATCACGATGCCGCCGCCCACCCCCAGCGCCAGGCGTCCGTCGGCACTCACCTCCAGGGTGCGGATGGCTACGTTGAAGCGGCAATCGCCGCCCGGTGCCAGATAGCCCAACGCGCCGGTGTACACGCCCCGGTCTCGCTTTTCCAGCTCGGCGAGGCATTGCATGCTGCGGATTTTCGGCGCGCCGGTGATCGAGCCGCACGGAAACAGTGCCCGGAAGAGCTCGAACAGGCGCACGCCCGGCAGTTCGGCCGAGATGGTCGAGACCATCTGCCACAGGGTCGGATAGGCTTCCGCCGCGCACAGGGCGTCGACCCGCACCTGGCCGGGCGCGGCCAGACGACCGAGATCGTTGCGCAACAAATCGACGATCATGATGTTCTCGGCGCGCTCTTTTTCCGAGGCCAGCAGCGCCAGCCGCTGCCGCTCGTCGTCGTGCGGGTTCGCGCCACGGGCGGCGGTGCCCTTCATCGGACGGGTCACGACACGCGTGCCGCAGCGCTCGAAAAACAGTTCCGGCGAGAAGGACAGCAGGGTTTCGTCCGGCGTTGCGATGAACGCCCCGTAACGCACCGGCTGGCGCGCGCGCAGGGCGGCGTAAAGCGCCAGGGGATGACCGTAGAGCCGCCCGGTAAAGGGAAAGGTCAGGTTGATCTGGTAACAGTCGCCAGCGGTAATCCAGCGCTGGATCTGCTCGACCTGTGCCGCATGCGCGGCGGCATCAAGCGCCGGAACGCACTCGGCCACACCGGCCACCCGCTCGTGTTCGGCCAGCGCCGCCACCTGCCCGGCGAGAAAGGCATTGACCGCCGCCGGAGTCAGCCGTTGCGCCTGCCCGAACACCCAGCCGCGCAGCAGCGGCCGCCGGTGGCGCGTTGATGGCACACGGGGCTCGAAACACGCGCCCAAGCCATAATCGGCGGCCAGCGCCACCCACTCGCCCTGCGCCGAGGCCGCCTCCAGCGCGTCGAATACGGCTTCGGGCGAGCCTTCGCCGGAAAAACTGAGCGTTCGCCGATAGGCTGAGAACAGCAGCGCCGATCCATCGTCGCCGTCGAAAAGCGCAAAACGGCTATCGTCCGTGGTCATTGTCGGCGTCGGCGAACGGCGGGCTTACTTGCGCTGAAAATAGAATTCAAAGACCTGTTCAGCCGCCGAATCGGACAGCAGGAGATTACCCGTCTGTCGGGCAAAGGCATGAAAATCCTTGACCGCACTGGGGTCAGTCGCCAGGACACGCAGAATCTGGCCCGAATCCATCTCGGACAGGGCTTTCTTCGTGCGCAGGATAGGAAGCGGGCATTTCAGCCCCTTGACGTCGAGTTCTCGATCGAATTGCATGAAAAATCCGCAGTAACGCTAAAGGCATAGTTTACCAGTCCTACCAGTCGCCTTCGCCTTTTTTGCGCCGTTTCTCATCCTCTTGCTGCTTGCGCAACTCGCGCAGCCGCGCGTCGACAGCCGACTGGGCGTAAAAATCGCCATCCGGGGAATTCTGCGCCAGCTTCAGCTGCTCGACGGCCGCCCCGATCTGCCCTTGCAGGGCATAGACTTCGGCCTGCGCCCGATGCTGCTGCAAACGCTTGCCCAGCGCCGCATAGGTCTTGGCCTGCAGACCATAGAGCTTGAAATCGCCGCTATTGCCGAACAGCTGCGCCTCGATGAAAGACAGCGCCTGGGCATACTGCCGCCCGGCAAACAGCGCTTCGGCGTAGGCATAGATCAGCGACCTGGCCTGCGGGAAGCGCTGCACGGCCTCGGCCAGAACGGCCTGGGCGGTGGCAAAATCGCCCATTCCCATGCGGATCTCGGCCGCCGCACCGAGGATCAGCGGCGAGCTTTCCTTCTCCGCCTTGAGCAGATCCATTTCGCGCTGCGCGGCAGCGTAATTCTTGGCGCGCAACAGCGCCACCACCAGACCGTAACGCGAAGCCGTCAGCGAGGCGCTCTTTTTCTCGCGCAGCTGGCCGGAAAACTCGGCCGCCGCCTCGCTCGCCGTACGCGAGAACGCGCGTAACTTGGCACGCACCAAATGAAAATCGAGACTGCTCAACACCTGCCGGTAGGGCGCGTCGTGCGCCCGATTCTCCATATCGGAAAGGCGCTCGCCGGTCAGCGGGTGCGACCGCAAATAGACCGGAGCATTGTTCTCGTACAGGTGATTGGTTTTCTGCAGGCGCGTAAAGAAGTCGCCCATGCCACGCACGTCGAATCCCGCCCGTTCCAGCGTCTGATAGCCCATACGGTCGGCTTCCCGCTCGAAGTCGCGCGTGTAGGCCAACTGTTTCTGCACCACGCCGGCCTGCACCGAGGTAATGGCCGCCGAGGCCACCGAGGCGTTCGAACGCGCCGCCAGAATGCCGACCGCCATGGCGATCAGCGACGGGATCGTAGTCTGCTTGGCGCTGGCGATCTGGCGCGCCAGATGGTTCTGCGTCACGTGTGCGATTTCGTGCGCCATGACGCCGGCCAGTTCCGACTCCGACTGGGCCGTCAGCAGGGTTCCGGTATTGACACCGATGAAGCCACCAAACATGGCAAATGCATTGACCGAGCTGTCGCGAATGGCAAAAAAATGAAAGCTGCCGCCCCGATTGTCGCTTGCTTCGACCAGACGCCGTCCCAGACGATTGAGATAATCGTTGATTTCCGGATCGTCCACGTAATTGGGCTCGCGCGCGCGAATCTCGTTCATGATGCGCTCGCCGATGCGCCGCTCAAGCTGTGGCGAGAGTTCGGCGCGCGCCGATTCGCCAAGATCGGGCAGCTCGTCGGCCAGGGCGGAAAAGGAGACACAAAGGGCAAGAACGGCGACTTTCACCGCCGCCGCAACGGAGAAGGAAGAGCAACGCGGCAAACGGCGCGGCTTCGCATCATTCGTCAACATGATCGACACACCTGCATGAATTGACCGGTTGCCATGATACTCAAATTGGCGCGTTGTTTTGTTTCCGGTTGTTTCCGCATGCGGAAGAAAACCGCGCGTGCGAACAGGAACGAAAAAAAAACCCGCCAGAGGCGGGTTTTTCCAGAGCATGCGAAAATCAGGCGCGCATCAGGCGCGTGCGATATTCGATGCCTGCTTGCCTTTGGGACCCTGGGTCACGTCGAAGGTGACTTTTTCGCCCTCTTTGAGGGTCTTGAATCCGCCCATGGTGATCGCCGAGAAATGTGCGAAGAGGTCTTCGCTGCCATCATCGGGAGTAATGAAACCGAAACCCTTGGCGTCGTTGAACCACTTAACAGTACCTGTTGCCATATTGCTACTTCCTTGAAAAAAGACTAAATCCGGGCATCGCCCGACTGCATGTTTGAAGATTCACCGATTGCTTGAATCAAAACATGAGGCCTTTTTACGCTAGTTCCGACGGATGCGTCAAGCATTTTCACAAAAGAGCAGTGGCAACGTTGTTTTTGTGCGAAAAACCAACAAAAAACGGCGTTTTGTGCGGCGATCGGGAATGGTTAGAATGGGCGCATGACCAGACAGCATCAGACAGGCACCGTCATTGAAAACCGCCCGACCCGGCTAGCACCGCCACCGCTCTATACGGTCGTGCTGCTCAACGACGATTTCACGCCGATGGATTTCGTGATTCAGGTATTGTGCAGATTTTTTTCCATGGATCGAGAACGGGCGACGCAAACCATGCTCAAAGTACACATCGAGGGACGCGGCATCTGCGGCGTGTATCCACGCGACGTGGCCGCCACCAAGGTCGAACAGGTGACGGCCTTCGCGCGCGCGAGCCAGCATCCGCTGGCCTGCGTCATGGAGGAAAACGAATGATCGCGCAAGAGCTGGAAGTCAGTCTGCATATGGCCTTTGTCGAAGCCCGGCAAAAACGCCACGAGTTCATCACCGTCGAACACCTGCTTCTTGCCCTGCTCGACAATCCCTCGGCGGCCGAGGCGCTGCGCGCCTGCGGCGTTCATCTCGAACACCTGCGCCGCGATCTGCTCAAGTTCATCGGCGAACATACGCCGATCGTCGATGGTGACGAGGAAATCGACACGCAACCGACACTCGGCTTTCAGCGCGTTATCCAGCGCGCCATCCTGCACGCCCAGTCGTCGGGGAAAAAGGAAGTCAATGGCGCCAGCGTGCTGGTGGCGATTTTCGGCGAGAAAGATTCGCACGCGGTGTATTACCTGCAGAAACAGGGCGTCTCGCGCCTCGGCCTGGTGAACTTCATCGCGCATGGTATCGGCAAGCCAGGACATAACGCAGCGCGGGAGAGCGAAACGGAAACCGAAGGCGAAAGTACCCCCTCTCCGGCCGGAGCGCTGGAAAACTACACCGTTCATCTCAACGCCCTGGCGCTGCAGGGCAAAATCGATCCGCTCGTCGGCCGTCAGGACGAACTGGAGCGCGTCATCCAGACCTTGTGCCGCCGCCGCAAGAACAACCCCCTGCTGGTCGGCGAGGCAGGTGTCGGCAAGACGGCGATTGCCGAGGGGCTCGCGCGGCGCATCGTCGAGAACGAGGTGCCGGAAATTCTTTCGCGCGCCAATATCTACGCGCTGGACATGGGGGCACTACTGGCCGGAACGAAATACCGCGGCGACTTCGAGCAGCGCCTCAAGGCGGTGCTCAAGCAACTGGCGGAGATGCCCGATTCCATCCTGTTCATCGACGAAATCCATACCCTGATCGGCGCCGGCTCGGCTTCCGGCGGCACCATGGACGCCTCCAACCTGCTCAAACCGGCACTATCGACCAGCCAGATCAAATGCATCGGCGCCACGACCTACACTGAATACCGCAGCATTTTCGAGAAAGACCACGCCCTCTCGCGCCGCTTCCAGAAGATCGACGTCGGCGAACCTTCGCTCGCCGACACGGTAGACATCCTCAAGGGAATCAAATCGCGCTTCGAGGAACACCACGGCGTGCGCTACTCGGCCGCCGCGCTGACTTCCGCCGTCGATCTGGCAGTACGCTTCATCACCGACCGCCACTTGCCGGACAAGGCCATCGACGTCATCGACGAGGCGGGCGCGGCACAGCGCATCCTGCCCAAGTCGAAGCAAAAGAAAACCATCGGCAAACCGGAAATCGAGGAAATCGTCGCCAGGATGTCGGGCATCCCGTCAACACAGGTCTCGTCGGATGATCGTAGCGCGCTGAAGAATCTCGACCGCGACCTGAAAGCCGTGGTTTTCGGCCAGGAAGCCGCCATCGAGGCGCTAACGCGTGCTATCCGCATGGCGCGTTCCGGGCTCGGCACACCGGGCAAACCGATCGGCAGCTTTCTATTTTCCGGGCCAACCGGCGTCGGCAAAACCGAAGTCGCACGGCAGCTCGCCTTTTGCCTCGGCATCGAGCTGCTGCGTTTCGACATGTCGGAATACATGGAGCGCCACGCTGTCTCGCGCCTGATCGGCGCGCCGCCGGGCTACGTCGGTTTCGAGCAGGGCGGCCTGCTCACCGAGGCCATCAGCAAGAAACCGTATTGCGTACTGCTCCTCGACGAAATCGAGAAAGCGCACCCGGACATCTACAACATCCTGCTGCAGGTGATGGATCACGGCACGCTGACCGACAACAACGGCCGCAAAGCCGACCTGCGCAACATCATCCTGATCATGACCACCAATGCCGGACAGGAAGCACTGCAGAAAGCACAGATGGGCTTTACCGGCAGCAGGCAGGCCGGCGACGAAATGATCGAAATCAAGCGCCTGTTCTCGCCCGAATTCCGCAACCGGATCGATGCTACCATCTCCTTCAAGGCGCTCGACCACGAGGTCATCCTGCGCGTGGTCGACAAGTTCCTCATGCAGCTGGAAGAGCAATTGCACGAGAAGAAGGTCGACGCCGTGTTCACCGAGGCGCTAAAGAGCCATCTGGCGCGCAAGGGATTCGATCCGTTGCTCGGTGCCCGGCCGATGGCGCGCCTGATCCAGGATACCCTGCGCGCGGCGCTGGCCAACGAGCTGCTGTTCGGCCGTCTGACCGGCGGCGGGCATGTCGTGGTCGATGTCGACGCGGACGGAAAAATCAAACTGGAATTTGCGCAGGAAACCACCGAAACCGCGCAAATCGCCTGAACGCCAAAGCAGCGCTCGCCCTTACAGTTCGCTGCGGTCGACCCACGCCTCCGGGTCGTCGCCGACCACGGAAAAGAACGCCTCGAGCACTTCCGGATCGAACTGCGTCCCGGAACCCTCGCGCATGGAGGCAAGCGCCTTATCGACGGGCCAGGGCTCCTTGTACATGCGGCGATGGACGAGTGCGTCGAAGACATCGACAACCGCCACCACGCGCGAGGCAAGTGGAATCTCCGTGCCCTTGAGTTTCCGCGGATAACCCTGCCCATCGAAGCGCTCGTGATGCCCGCCGGCAATCTGCGCGCCGACGGACAGATAGCTCTCCCCGTTGATCAGGGCGGCCGCGCGTTCGAGAATCGCCTCGCCGTTACGCGCATGCTCCTGCATGATGATGCGCTCTTCCTCGGTATGCCGTCCCGGCTTGAGCAGGATATGATCCGGCGTCGACACTTTGCCCACGTCGTGCAGGATCGACGCGGTACCGATCAGGGTGCGGAAGGTCTCGGTGATTTCATCGCGGAACCTGCCTTGCGCATACAGACGCTCGACGAGGGCTTCGGTAAGGCGCCTGACGCGCGCCAGATGGGTGCCGGTGCTTTCGTCGCGATACTCGGCAAGGTCGGCCAGCGCCATCACAGTGGCCTCGTTGGAGGCTTTCAGCTGCTGGTAGAGATAGAGGTTGTCGAAGGCCGAGGCCATGCGGTCACAGAAGATGCCGAGCAGATCTTTCTGGTAGTCCTCCAGCGGCCAGGGCGGCGTAAACAGGATGACGTAGTGGTACAGGCTGCGGCCGGAGAAATGCAGGGCATCGTAGGGATGCTCGAAACAGCTTTGCCCCTGCTCGAACGCCCGCCGCACCAGGGGCGTGAACGGCAGCGCGTCGGACAATACGCCACGCGCCGGCAGCTCGGCGAATTTTCCGGTTCCTGCAATCACCTCCAGCGCCGGTTCGACGTTCCCCATCTTGCGTCGGCTAAGCTTGGCGCACAACATGCCGTCGGCACCGACATCGAGAATGGCGCTCACCTGGGAAAGAACGCCGGACGAGAATTCCTGCAGAGAACTGTGATCTGCCCCTGCGCATCGGCGTCAAAGCCATGCGTCAGGGCATTGACCAGCA
>CAYTWY010000094.1:0-7328 GCA_964440925.1 uncultured Propionivibrio sp.
AGCTACCCATGCAGAAATCGGCGAGGGTAGCCATGTGCCGCTCAAATTGCGCCGTAATTATTTCATGACGATTTGACGCGTTACGCCGCAGAACAGCATGCAAGTAACGGAGGTTGGCTAGTCGCATGGCGGTGACGTACATGCTTTATCGCCTTTTCAAGGCTTGGCGTTTGGCAATACAACGTGTCTGGGGATATTGAATAGCTTGTTGGCCGACATAACGCCCAAAAAGAAAAAGTAAACGATAGCGCCCTGCGGCCCAACGAATAGTGCGTAGACCAATGGTATCAACAGGAAATCAAGCCGGTATTTGTAAAGAAAAGCATGGGCAGTGGCCCAGCGCTGCGACGGCGTGATGCCTTTCAAATGGTGAAACGCGACATGAGCAAAGAAAATTGTAATGGCGTAACCGTTGTTGATTCGGAAATCACTGTTCAAGGCAAACAGCAAAATCAGGATCAGCATCAGGGCGTGGTTCACGCAATCCCACGTGAGTTTATAAATCCAGAAGAACACAAGGCCCATGAAGCCTGTTAGCAAAATGGCTGAACGAGTCATTACATAGCCCCAGATAACCCCGGTGACAATGGCAAACAGTAACCCGGCATGAGGAAAGAAATTCAAGCCATGCTCATGATGCGCATCAGCCAACTTTCCAACAAAACCAGTAAGCCAGATCAAAGCGCAATACATCAACAAATCAGCCATCGGTCTCTACCTGCCAAAATTCCGCTGCACCCCTTGGTAATGCGTGAGCGCCGCATCAAGATCATTCGCCTCAAATTCCGGCCACATCTTGGGCGAGAAGAAGAACTCGCTGTACTCCGTGGCGTAGAGCATAAAACCGCTCAAACGCTGCTGGCCACCGGTGCGGATAATCAAGTCGGGAGGCGGGAAAACGCCGCTATCAAGGTGGAGGGCAAAACCCTCCTCGTCAAGACTCGATATATCGGCGCCTTTTACGCATAAGGACTGGATGCCGCGCACAATTTCATCCTGACCGCCATAACCTAACGCCAGCATGAGCTTGAGCGAACCGTTGTCCGGCGACAACTGGCTTTCTGCCTGAAGCTTCAAGAAACTTTCGCGGGTGCGCACCGGCAGCAAAGCAAGATTGCCTGCCAGATGAATTTGGGTAGGGTGTTGCGTAAGATAAACCATCAAGGCAGGAAGGAAATCGTCATCCAGCGCGCTGTAAATATCGGCCAGCTCATCGGCGCTACGCTCTTCGATATTTTTCTTCGCCAGCATGAACATCGACAAATGGCTGATGCCACGACTGGCGCAGGCATCAAGCATATCAATAACCTTGAGGTAGCCGGTTCGGTAACATTCCCGACTTGAAAGGCCACAACGCCTTGCCCAGCGGCGATTTCCGTCGATGATGAAGCCAAGATGCATTTCAGAAATTCTCCGTATTGATGCTTTTTATCCTGTGCGGTTTGAAACCATCCTTCATCCGGCTTTCAGATTTAACACCACAATGCATGACTGAGCGCGAAGCGCACTTGTTCGCAGGTCATTTGATAGCATGCTCCGTTGAGATTTGCGCACTCTACCGGGCTGAGCGAATATCCAAACCTAATTCTGTATACAAATCAATAATCATCGGATAGAAATGTGAGATATCTCGATTTCCATCCTGTTTGTAGCGGAGCAGAAGCGTCATAAGCTTTTGCTCTTGCCACCATTTGCATTTTGAGAAAAAAGGGGGATGAATTCCCTGTTTCAATAAAAACAAATCTCCTAGAAGCATTACCACCTTGCCGTTGTTATCTGGGAATGGGTGAAATACCGTAAACTCAAGCATGAATTGCATGTACCGCAAAAACATTGGAAGCGATTGTTCATGGAGCACTCCGAGTAATTGCTCCATATCGTACTGTACGTTCTCCGTCGAGGGCGTAGCAACCCATTCGCTACCCAGTCTCACGTACACAGGCACGGTTTTGAACTCCCCCGGCACCATGGTCGTCATCGTGCCATCCACGGCCTTGACCGGGACGCTGGGTGCGCTGCCATAGAACTGCCGATGCAAGCCCTTGATGAACTCGATGCTCAGGCGCGGTTCCGGGTTCTCTATATACTCCCGCAGGCAATATCCAGCCATGGCCTGCATGAACGCCTGATACTGCGCTTCGCCGAATTTGCCTTGCATCTCCGGCGTTCTTTTGAGGAAATACGGGTGCATCAGATGATGCAGGATTTGCCCGACAATCGCCGAGCGTTGCTCGGGGGCGACTTGCAGCGCTGGGTGATGGCGAAGGGCTTCGAGTTGCTGCAAATGTTCGTTCATGGAAGATCATCCGTAGGGTCTGTAACGCGACCGAAGGAAGTGCAGAGCCGACCGAAGGAAGTGCAGAGCCGAAGCGTTGCGCCCGAAAGTGACCGCAGGGAATGCAGAGCAAGCACTCCTGGGGTGCGCACCATTTCAAGCCCCGTCACAGACATCATTGCCGCGTGCGCTAACTTTCCATGGATTAATGACGGACACCCCGGCAGCCTCATAGGGGGCCGTGTCACGTGACGCCACGATGAAACCCCGCGAGACGGCAATGGCGGCGATATAGCCATCAGGCGTTGGGAAGCCTCGTCCGTCGCGCCTGGCTGCCACGGCCAACTCGGCATAGCGCCGAGCCGCATCCGCATCGAATGCTAATACCCGATCCCTGAATAGCCCCATCAAACCGTCAAGCGCCTGTGCCAGCATGTCCTTGCGCTTTCCAGCGGGAAGCGCCGCGATGCCAAACAGCAACTCGGCCAACGTTACGCTCGACAGGTACAGCGTTGCGGCGGCTTGATCGTTCAACCATGCCCGTACGGCCGGATGCGGCTCGGGCTTCATCGCTTCGGAAACAACGTTAGTATCGAGGACAATCATCCAAACCTCGGAGGCGTGGCTGGCGCTTTGTCTTTCACTTGGTCGAATACCTCGAAATCCTCGTTCGACAGGCCGATCGTGCGACCCAATGTCGTGAGGGCTTCACCCATGCGAACACGGGTCTCTGGCTTGACCGCGATCGCCAGAATCTCTCGCACCTCAGCTTCGGTGCTGCGCCCATGTTGAGCGGCCTGCACCCGTAATGCTCGGTGCACGTTGTCGGGAAGATTGCGTACTGTCAGCATCGCCATAGAATCACCTCTTTGTTTTGCATTCGATGCATTCATTGTACTTCATCGAAAGCACTCAGCAAAGGTAAGTAATTTGCCCGACAATCGCCGGGCGTTGCTCGGGGGCGACTTGCAGCTTCGGGTGGTGGCGAAGGGCTTCGAGTTGCTGTAAATGTTTGTTCATGGCGGGATAAAGTGATCGACAAAGCAGGGCAGCCTGTTGTCGTGTTCAATAAGGATCACAGTCTGGATTTTGCCTCATCGTAAACCTTCATTTTGTCCCGCTTGCCAATGGCGATCACGGTAACAAAAACGATTTCATTCTCAACCCGATACACCAGCCGATACCCGACACGTAATAGCTTGATCTTGTAACAATCCGGCATCCCGGCAAGGGCGGCTGCCGGCACGTGCGGGTTTTCCAGCCGTTCCGCGAGTTTTCTTTTGAAGGGTTCGCGGATGCTGTTATCGAGTTTATTCCACTCCGCCAGTGCCAACGCATGAAAACGGAGCTTATAGCTCATCCAGCGTCACCTCGACGAAGGGGCCACTGGCACGTTCCTGAACCAGTTTCGCATCCTCCAGGTCTTCCAGATGCGCCATCAGCCGTTCGTAATGCGCCGCAGGCAATAGATAGGCTTCCGGCCGGTTGTGATTGAGAATGGCCACCGGGCACTCATCGGCCTGCTTGATGATGCCGGCGAAGTTCCGCTTTAACTCGGTGACGCTGACGGTCATGTTGGTGTAGATGGTGTCCATGGCGCTCTTTCAATGAAATATTGATGCTTTAATAGACACTTAATTTAACACCGAATTAACCATGAATCCAGCTGTATTTGTTGTCAGGCGATAGTGGACACTGATCAGTGGACTCTGACCCCACTGATCAGTCCTGAGGTTTAGGCAAGCTGCAAGCCAGTAAACACGGGCACCTTCAGGGCATGCGATGGATATCGCCGATTGACGGGCGTTGTGGCGGCTTTCCAGAAAACAACTCGAAGCGTTTGATATTTGCAGGTCGGGCACCGCGTGCCCGACGATTCAGCCCCACATTTGTTGGGCACGACGTACCCAACCTACCCGGCTTTGAATGACCCCCGATTCACCCTAATTCGCCGTAATCACATACCACGTCGTTCCGCCATCGATCGAGAGGCGCATCTGGTTTGTTGGGTGACTGAATCCTGCAGGAAAGTTAAAGTTCGTAGTAGCCTGATTAAAGGTGATCGTATACGACCCTCCGCCATTAGCGACATAGGAGAGACCTGCATCGATCGATGCGACCGCACCGATGGTCGTGGCATAGGAATCTCCACCATTATCCGCTATGGTAATCGCCGTAGTGGTAGCTGCTCCCGTGATCGTCCATGATCCGGTAGCAGTAACTCCTGCTGTTACCACTTGATTGAGCGGCGAGGTGACGGCGGGCGTGGCCACCAGCGTGGTGACCGAGGAGTCGAGATCGGTAAAGGTCTTGCCGTAAGCATTTTTGCCACTGGTACGGATCTTCACCGCGCCGGCGGTGCCGGGAGCCGTGTAGTTGAAGGTTACCGTCTTGCCATCGCCGGAGATGCTGGCTACCGAGACCGATCCACCGGCATCGCTGGCATCGGCGTCTTTGACAAACTTCATCGTGATGTCGGCCGCCTGGTTTATCCGGGTGTTATAGGTGATCGTGGTTGTGCCGGTTCCTCCGGCCACGGTCATATTGACGGTATCAGAAGCGACACTGACATTGCTGGAATTGAATTCGATGGTGGCGCACTTGCCGGTTGTCTGCACATTAGGCGTTGGCGCATCGTCGCGCACGTAGACGCAGACGTTTTTCACGCCATTGCCCGCCGAGAGGGTAAAGCTGGTCGGCTTGGTGCTCGACCAGCCGCCATCGCCCGCCGCCGGCGCGCTGCTCGATTCGGAAACAAACCAATAGACGCCCGACGGATCGGTCACATCGGCCACCGTCTCGGTGATCGCCTGTGTGGCGGTGTAGCCGGCGGCCGCCCCGAGGCTGCCGGTGAGTACCAGCGTCGCCGGTGTGGACGGCGGCGTGGTGTCGACGCCTGCGGCTGTCGTGGTAATCGCCAGCCCGGCCGATACGGCGGCCTGATCGTTGTTGGCGGCGTCCTTGGCGACGAAGTAGTACTTGTACGCGGTGCTGGCCGTCAGCCCGGTGAGATTGACGGTGGCCACCACACCGCCGGTCATGGCAAAGCTGGTGCCGGCCTTGACCGCGGCGACGGTGGGTGCAGCACTGGCAACCGGTAGTACGAGGTAGTATCCGGTGCCGTTTTCGTTAATGGTTTGCGTGACGCTGGCGGTGGTATCGGTCGCGGCGGCGGAAATAGCCGGGGCGACGGTGGTGACCGGCGGCGTGGTGTCACCGCCCGCCGAAATCACGATGCTGTCGATCCGTACCGAGCCGTGCGAAACCGAGATGGTGGCGACCGTGGTGCCGCCACCGGAGTTGTTGATCGTCACCACGTAGGTATCGGTGACGCCCGCCGCCGGCTGGACGATCTGGCGCGGCCGGACAATGAGGCTGCTGCCGGTTGCGGCAAACTGGCCGGTGTTGGCAAAAGCGCCGCCGTTGCGCGTGACGCTGGCGATGCCGGTGACCGCCACGCCGAGCGGCGTGGTGATGTCGCCGGTGGCTTTGTCGATGGTCGAGCCGACCGGCAGGCTGGTCTTGTCGATGGCGATCAGGCGGGTGGACAAGGCGGTTTTGTCCACCTTGGCGACGACATGGCTGGGGATGTAGGTCGGGCGCGTCGCCACCTGGTCGAGCAGGCCGCGGTCGGACGCAGAAGCCGTCTGGCCCGCGGCGCTTTGTCGTTCGGCTTGCGCCATCGGGTGGCGTGGCACGCTGTTGGCCTGTGCAGCGGCCAAAGCGCTGGCTCCGTTGCGACTGCCCGTGCCCAGGGTATAGGTGTAGGTGAGCTGGAACTGCGTGTCGCTGCCGACGCCGTCGCGCCCCCGGATGCCAATCAGGTTGAGACCCAGATGGTGACGGTCTCCGCCAACACCGGGCAGGTTACGCTCCAGCCCCATGCTGTAGCGGTTCTGCGAGGCGAAGGTGTCAGCGGCCAGTTTGAGATTGTAGCGGTGGGGCAGTTGTTGCAGCCATTCGATTCCCCCGGTCATGCGGCTGACGCTGTCCTTGCCGACCAGTACGTCGTATTTGAGGTGTTCCTGACCCAGACTGAGCTTGACCTGGCTGCCTTCTATCGGGGCGATGCCCAGCCGACCTTGCACGCCGGTGACGGTGCCGCCGGCAATCCGGCGCGGGTCGTTCCACAGTTCAAAGAGGGCGGCGGTGTCGATGGCGAAGGTTTTGTCGGTCAGGTCTTTGCTGGCGGTTTTGGCGATGTAGCCGTTGAATTCGAACGAGCGCATGAGTCCGCTACCCAGTTGGTTCTGGTAGCTGAGCCCGCCGCTGTTCTGCGTCAGGCCGACTTTCTCCTTGCCGGAGGTAAAGTCGTAATCCAGTGCCTGGCGGAGCTGGCCGCCGCTCAGTATAAGGCGCTGACGCGGGTCGATCCGATAGCCGGTATTGATCAGCCATTCTTTCTTGTCAGCACCGACATTGACCAGCAGGCCGATGGCCGCACGATCGCCCAGCAGGGAGGCAAAACCGGCACCGAGGCTTAGGCCCGTCTGGTTGCTGTATTCGGGAGTGAGACTGAATCTCTGGCGCTCGAAGCGCCCTTCAAGAGCAACGCCACCGGGGCCGGCGTTGACGTTGAGCTTGCCGTTGCCGGTATCAACCGGTTTGCCGAGATCAGGGAGCGAATTATTGTCGTCGGGTGGCGCGGACGTTCTGGATGAAGGCTGCGGCGGCGGGTCGGCTGCGAAGGAAAACTGGGCGTTAAAAACCGGGAAGATGGCCAGCAGCGTGGCCACAAGTGGCCGGAGCTTCAGGCCATCAGAGGGCTTGGCTTGGCTTGGCTTGGCTTGGCTTGGCTTGGCTTGGCTTGGTAAAAAGATGCTCCATTTGCCGCTATCTCCCTAAAATATTTGGAAAACTTTTTCGCGATCATAGCATGACCAACGCATTGCGGGGGTTCAAGCGATGAGGTATCTGACACTGAATTCCAACGTCGGCTATAACCAAACACGTGTCGGTGAAACCCGCAGGGGGAACGGCAGCTAACTGAGTGGAGAAGTCATCTGAATGCCATCTTCGTGGAATGGCTGAATGGCCGCTAGTGGCCGACAGC
>CAYTWY010000095.1:0-7296 GCA_964440925.1 uncultured Propionivibrio sp.
AACCAGAATCGTCGTCGTGGCAAATTGCCCAGAATTGAGCCTGGCCCCTTTTTTGTTTGTGCTTTTCTGTTGATGGGCTAGCTGGCGTCCTTCTCCTCTACGGGGGGGGCGCCACCGACCGGAACCGCTTCGATGCCGTACTTGCGCGCCACCTGCTGATACAGTTCGCGCGCCGAGATGACCTTGGGGTCGCGCAAACCCTTGCTCTGCGCCTGTGTCAGGTAGCGCAGGCCGAGTTTGGCGAAATCCTCGTTCCAGCCCTTGCGGTCAAGCAGGGTGAAGATGGCCTTGCTGGCGTTGACCAGAAACTGCAGGTTAGGCACCCGGTCGGCGGCCTCGATGAGCATTTGTACCGAAGCCTCGAGATCACCGCTGCGCGCCGCCATGACGCCGCGGTTGTTGAGTTCGACGATTTCCCGGCCCACTTTGGCGAGCAACGACTGGCCGGCTTCTTCCTTGCCGGTTTTGGCAAAAACGCCCTGAATCTGGGCGATCATGTTGCGGTCTTCGTGATTCTCGGCCGCCACCTTGCCAAGAATTTCCTGCGCCATGGCTTCATTTCCTTCCAGCAGGCAAGCGCGTGCCAGATCGACGGAAACTTTTTGCAGAGCGCCCTGGTCGTTTTCTTCGTCCTGCAGCGTGCCATGCAGGACGAGCGCTTTTTCCAGCGCCTGGCGCGCCTTGGCTGGCTCTCCCTCGTAGTTCGAGCACAGGCTATCCATGACCAGCGCCGCAAGTTCGCCCTGCGATCTGCCGCGCCAGTCGCGGCGCAGTTCCTTGGTAACCTTGCGGGCGGCTTCCGGACGACCGTTGTCGATCAGCGTGCGGCTGAGGTTTACGTAGTCGTCGATGACGCGCAACGAGGAGCCGCGATGGCGCTCAAGCACCCGGCCATAGGCGCGTTCGGCGGTGTCGAGGTCGTTGTTGCGCACGGCGATGTCGCCGACCATGCGCTGACGCAAGGAGTTGTTGGGCGAAATGGCGGCGGCTTTTTCGAGGATGTCCTGCGCTTCGGCGGTCTTACCCATTTCGTCGCGTACGTTGGCGACGAAGTCGTAGGCAGCGAGGTATTCGGGGAAGTCGGCAATCAGCTCGGAGCCGATCAGTTCCGCTTCGTCGAGGTGATCCTGACCGTGCAGGGCAATGGCCAGCCCCATGCGTGCCCAGGGCACCATGGCGTTGTTCAGAACCAGTTGATAGACCGCCTGCGCTTCTTCGTAACGGCCAAGGACGTTGAGAATCTCGCCCTTGAAACGCAGGATGTCGTAGAAGAAGACTTCTTCCTTGCCGATCAGTTCTTCGCAGGTGGCAAGCGCCGCGGCAAAATCGCCCTGGTCGAGGTGCTCGAACACCCTGGCGAAGAAACGTTTTTTGTAAATCGCCCGAGCCAGGCGGCTCTGCAGCTGCTCGCCGGTAAAGGGCTTGATCAGGTAATCGTCGGGAGCCAGTTCGGCCACGGAAACGACGTTGTGATAAGCGCGTTCGGCGGTGATGACCATGTATACCGTGGAGAGCGAGATCAGGTGGTTGTGACGCAGTTCCTCAAGCAACTGTTGCCCGTCACGGTCATCTTCAAGCTGGTAATCGGCGAGAATGACGTCGAAGGCATAGGACTTGACCTGCCGCAAGACCTCGGCGGAAGTGCCTGCGCTGTGTACCGACGAGACGCCCAGCGTCGACAGGATGATGCGCAGCGAATTGCGCGCGCTGGTGTGCCGATCGACGAGCAGGACACGCATGCGCGCCATTTCGCGGCTCAGTCCTTGCAGGAGATCGGCAGTGAGATTCTGATCGATGCTGGCCATGCCGCGCACCTTACGCGACAGTCCACAGACGGGCAAGCGGGTTTTCGCCGCGCGCGGTCGCCGGACGCGCCGCATGCTCAAGGCGAGATCCCTTTCTTCGCTGAAAGCTGTTATTTTTCAGCGAATTGGCGTAGAATTTCGATCCCTTCCGAGTTTCCTGAGCGGCAAATTCCCGATGCAGTTTCCAGACCGTTTCGATGTGATCGTGGTCGGCGGCGGCCATGCCGGCACCGAGGCTGCGCTTGCCAGTGCGCGCATGGGCGCGCGCACCCTGCTGCTGACCCACAACCTCGATACGCTCGGCGCCATGAGCTGCAACCCCTCGATCGGCGGCATCGGCAAGGGACATCTGGTCAAGGAAGTCGATGCGCTGGACGGAGCCATGGCCATGGCCACCGACGAGGCCGGCATCCAGTTTCGCATCCTCAATTCCTCCAAGGGGCCGGCGGTGCGCGCGACGCGCGCGCAGGCCGACCGCGTGCTCTACCGACAGGCGATCCGCACCCGGCTGGAGAACCAGCCGAATCTGACCTTGTTCGCCCTGGCCTGCGACGATCTGCTTCTCGACGGCGGGCGGGTCGTCGGCGTCGTGGCACAGCACGGCATCCGTTTTTCCGCCAGGGCGGTGGTGCTCACCGCCGGCACTTTCCTCAACGGCAAAATCCATGTCGGTCTGTCGCAGACGACGGGTGGACGCATGGGCGATCCGCCGGCGGTGGCGCTGGCAGCGCGTTTGCGCGAACTGCAGTTGCCGGCCGGGCGGCTGAAAACCGGGACGCCGCCACGCCTGGACGGCAAGACGATCGATTTCACGGTGATGGACGAACAGCATTCGGACGATCCGCTGCCGGTGTTTTCCTTCCTCGGGCTGGCCAGTCGGCATCCGGCGCAGCGCCCGTGCTGGGTGACCAGCACCAACGAGCGGACACACGAGATCATCCGCAACAATCTTGACCGCTCGCCGATGTATACCGGAGTCATCGAAAGCATCGGACCGCGCTACTGCCCGTCGATCGAGGACAAGATCCATCGTTTTGCCGGCAAGAACAGTCACAATATCTTCCTCGAGCCGGAAGGGCTGACGACGCACGAAATCTACCCGAACGGAATCTCCACCAGCCTGCCGTTCGACGTCCAGCTGGCGCTGGTACGCTCGATGCGCGGGCTGGAACAGTGCCACATCCTGCGTCCGGGCTACGCCATCGAATACGATTTCTACGACCCCACCGGCCTGCACGCCTCGCTGGAGAGCAAGGTGGCGCCCGGGCTGTTCCTCGCCGGGCAGATCAACGGCACCACCGGCTACGAAGAGGCGGCGGCGCAGGGGTTGCTGGCCGGCGCCAATGCGGCGCTGCAGGCGCAAGGCAAGGAAGCCTGGACACCACGCCGCGATGAGGCCTATCTCGGTGTGATGGTGGACGATCTGATCACGCGCGGCGTGGCCGACCCATACCGCATGTTCACAAGCCGCGCCGAATACCGCCTGTCCTTGCGCGAGGATAATGCCGACCTGCGTCTGACCGAGCAGGGGCGGCGTCTCGGCCTGGTCGGCGATGAGCGCTGGGCAGCCTTTTGCACCAAGCGCGAGACGATTGCCCGCGAACAGCAGCGTTTGCGCTCGACCTGGGTGCAACCGGGTCGGCTGGCCGCCGAGGAAGCGACGCGCGTGCTGGGCAAACCGATCGAGCGCGAACACACGCTGTACGACCTGTTGCGTCGTCCCGATGTCGGCTATGCCGCACTGATGTCGCTCAAAATCGGTGAAGCGGACGTCGATGCCGGGCTGCGCGATGCGCAGCTGATCGAGCAGATCGAAATCCAGGCCAAGTATCAGGGCTATATCGACCGCCAGCGCGAAGAAGTGGAAAAAAACCTGGCCAACGAGGAAACGCCGATTCCTTCGGAATTCGATTACGCCACGCTGAGTGGACTGTCGAACGAAATCCGACAAAAACTCCTGCACCACCGCCCGCAAACCCTCGGCCAGGCTTCGCGCATCCAGGGCATGACGCCGGCGGCGATTTCCATCCTGATGGTGCATCTGAAACGCAGCGCCCTGTCCGTGGCGAGGCCGCACGCATGACGCCGGCAGCGCGTCTCGAACAGGGGCTGGCAAGCCTGGGGATCACCCTGCCGCAGGCCGCACAGGACAAGCTGCTCGCCTACGCAGCGCTGCTGGCGAAATGGAACAGGACATTCAGCCTGACTGCGCTGCGCGGCGAGGACAAGGCGCTCAGCCATCACCTGCTCGATTCGCTGGCCATCCTGCCGCACCTGCCGGCAGGTTCCGTGCTCGATGTCGGCAGCGGTGGCGGCATGCCGGGAATTCCGCTGGCCATTGCCTGTCCGCAGACGTCGCTAACCTTGCTCGACAGCAACTCGAAGAAAACGGCATTTTTGCAACAGGCGGCCATCGAACTCGATTTGCCAAACATTTCCGTTCACTGCGGGCGTGTCGAACAGTATCATCCAGCGTCTGGTTTCCGTGCGATTACCGCACGCGCCTTCGCCGAACTGGCCGATTTCGTCCGGCTGACGCAACATCTTCTGGCCGCCGACGGGCGCTGGCTGGCCATGAAGGGGGTCTGGCCGCACGCAGAAATCGCCGCGCTGCCGGCCAGCGTTGCCGTGGATACGGTGCTCGGATTGCAGGTGCCGGGAGTCGATGGAGAGCGCCATCTGGTGATCTTGAGAAAAAACACCGGGGCGGAAAACGGGGTTTAGGGGAGAGTTGAATTGGCAAGAATACTGGCAGTCACCAATCAGAAAGGCGGGGTCGGCAAGACCACGACGGCGGTCAATCTGTCCGCCTGTCTGGCTCTGCTCGGGCAGCGCGTGCTGATGATCGATCTTGATCCGCAGGGCAACGGGACAACCGGCTGCGGCATCCTCAAGCGCGAGGCTCTGCCAACCGTGTACCAGATCCTGATCGGGCGCTGCACGCTCGGCGAGGCGCGCCTGAAAACCGAATTCGGCTTCGACATCCTGCCCGCCAATCGCGAACTGGCCGGTGCCGAAATCGATCTGATCGAGATGCAGGGACGCGAATTCCGTCTGCGCGATGCACTGGCGCCAGTGCTCGACGAATATGATTTCGTCCTGATGGACTGCCCGCCGGCGCTCAATATGCTGACCGTCAATGGTCTGGTGGCCGCCGATGCGGTGATGATTCCGATGCAGTGCGAATACTATGCGCTGGAAGGCCTGACCGATCTCGTGGCAACGCTGAAGAAGGTGCGCGCCAACCTGAATGCGAAGCTGGAAATCGAAGGCCTGCTGCGCACGCTTTTTGATCCGCGTTCGACCCTGACGCAGCAGGTTTCCGGCGAACTGGTCGAGCATTTCGGCGACAAGGTCTATCGCAGCATCATTCCGCGCAACGTGCGCCTGGCCGAGGCACCGTCGTACGGCAAACCGGTGACCGCCTTTGATCGACAGTCGAAAGGGGCGCAGGCCTACATGGCACTGGCACAGGAAATTCTCGACCGGCGCGACAGCATGCTGCGCAGTGCAAGCGAACAAGGGGTGAAGCAATGAAGATGAAAGGACTGGGACGCGGCCTTGATGCGCTGCTGGCGACCAACGAAGCGCAGGGATCGGAGCAACAGCGCTCGTTGCCGGTGAGCCGCCTGCAGCCGGGCAAGTATCAGCCGCGTACGCAAATGGACATTGCCTCGCTCGAAGAACTGGCGGCGTCGATTCGCGCCCAAGGGCTGATGCAACCGATTCTGGTGCGGCCGCTCGGTGCCGGCATGGGTGATGAACGCTACGAAATCATCGCTGGTGAGCGGCGTTGGCGTGCCGCGCAAATGGCCGGACTCACCGAGGTGCCGACACTGATTCGCGAAATTCCCGACGAATCGGCACTGGCCATGGCACTGATCGAGAACATCCAGCGCGAGAACCTCAATCCGCTGGAAGAAGCGCAGGGTCTGCAACGTCTGATCGACGAATTTGACATGACGCACCAGCAGGCGGCGGACGCCATCGGTCGTTCGCGTCCGGCAGCGTCCAATCTGCTGCGCCTGCTGCAGCTGGTCGCACCGGTGCAGGACTTGCTGATGCGCGGCGAAATCGACATGGGGCACGCGCGCGCCTTGCTGCCCTTGCCCGGCGACGTGCAGGTGCAACTGGCGCAGCGCGTTGTGCTGAAGGGGCTGTCGGTGCGTGAGGCCGAGCGTCTGGCACAGCAGGCAGCGAAGCCGGTCAAAGCACCGGAGGCCAGCAAACCCGATCGCGATGTCCTGCGCCTGCAGGAGGAACTGTCCGATTTTCTTGGCGCGCAGGTGGCCATCCGCACCAACAAGAAAGGCGCTGGCAAGATCCAGATCGAATTCGGCAGCCTCGATCAGCTCGAAGGCATCCTGCAGCGCTTGCGCTAGACTTGCGCCGTGCCGCGCGTGCGGCGTTTTCACTGAAATTTCCCGCAGTGGAAAAAAACATGCAAAAGCGCTTACATTCCGGCAATGTTTAGAGTTATCCTTTGGCAGGTTGGCGCCACGCTGGTGGCTGTTTTGTTGGCCAGCGTGCTTTTCGGCGTGGAAGGGGGGGCGTCGGCCGCCATCGGCGGTGGCGTGTGTTTTGCTCCCAACCTGCTGTTTGCGTTGCGTTTGAAGCGGGCGACAAATCGTCCCGACGCTTCCTACCCGATCCATTTCTTCTTGGGTGAATTCATCAAGCTGGCTTTGGTGATCGGGTTGCTGGTGCTTGCTGGAAAGTGTTATGCCGATCTGCATTGGCCTTCACTGCTGATCGGACTGGGGCTTGCGGTGCAAGCCGGGTTCATAGCTTTTGGGGAAAAAGCCCGATCATGTCCATTGATCACGAAGCGGCAGTAAATGCTCCGAATGCCGGTGAGTACGTCGTTCACCATCTGACCCAGCTGAACACCACCGGACATGCGCAACAGTCGATTGTCGATTTCGGCGTCGTCAATCTCGATACCCTCTTTTTCTCCGTCCTGATGGGCGTCCTCGGGCTGTTCTTCCTGTGGCGCATCGCCCGCCGTGTAACTTCCGGCGTACCCGGCCGGGCCCAGGCCGCAGCCGAAATTCTGCTCGAAATGGTGGCCAACCAGGCGCGTGCCATCGTGCACAGCGAGGACTCGCGCAAGTTCGTCGCACCGCTCGCCCTGACCGTGTTCGTCTGGGTCTTCCTGATGAACTCGATGGATTTCCTGCCCGTCGATCTGCTGCCGGTTCTCTGGCAGAACCTGAGCGGCAATCCGCACGCCTATCTGCGTGTCGTACCCACCGCCGATCTCAACGGTACGCTCGGCATGTCGGCCGGTGTGCTGCTCCTGTGCTTCTGGTACAACATCAAGATCAAGGGTCTGGGCGGCTGGGTGCATGAGCTTTTTACCGCGCCGTTCGGCAATCACCCGCTGCTCTATGTACCCAATTTCCTGATGCAGATGATCGAATTCCTGGCCAAGACGGTTTCGCACGGCATGCGGCTGTTCGGCAACATGTACGCCGGCGAACTGCTGTTC
>CAYTWY010000096.1:0-7169 GCA_964440925.1 uncultured Propionivibrio sp.
TGCTTGAGCCTTGTTACCAAAGAAAAGCCGGCGGGGACTTCGGTCCCCGTCGTTATTTCCGCTGACGGTCTTTTCCGTTAAGCTGAGGCGCTTGGCCTTTGTCCGCCGGATCATTGCGCAATGAATGAACGCCCCCGTCCCGGTTCGCTTCGCGAACTGTTTTTTGCCTTCACCTGGCTTGCCATGCAGGGCTTTGGCGGCGTGCTGACCGTTGTCCAGCACGAACTGGTGGAAAGAAAACGCTGGCTGACGCGCGAGGAATTCATCGAGGATTTTGCCGTGGCTCAGGTTCTGCCCGGACCGATTGGCGTCAATATGGCGATGATGCTCGGTGGGCGGCATTTTGGTTTGCCCGGCGCGCTGGCGGCGATGGCCGGAACCATGGCGCTGCCGCTCCTCCTGATTGTGCTGCTGGCCTTGATCTATGCCCAGTTTGCCGAGCAGCCGCAGGTGATCGGCGCTCTGCGCGGCATGGGCGCGGTGACGGCCGGGTTGATCTTTTCCAATGCCTTCAAGCTCTTGCCTTCGCTCCGGCGCAATCCACTCGGCGTTCCCGTGTGCGCCGTGCTGGGCGGGCTGACTTTTGCCGCCGTGGCGATCTGGCGCTGGCCGCTGGTTTTTGTCCTGCCGCTGTTAGGTACCTTGGCCTGCGTCCTGGCCTACCGGAAATTGCGGCCATGAGTGCTTACCCGGTGCTCTGTCTGGGCTGGGCCGACTGGTTGATGCTGTTTGCGCACTACCTGATGCTTTCCCTGTTGTCGGTGGGCAGCGTGCGCTCGACGGCGCCGGAAATGTACCGTTTCCTCGTCGAGCAGCAGGGCTGGCTCAATGGTGCGCAGTTCGCTTCCTCGATCACCATCGCTCAGGTTGCCCCCGGGCCGAATGTCCTGTTCGTCGGGCTGTTGGGCTGGAACGTTGGCATGAACGCCGGCGGCATCAAAACTGGGCTGCTGGGCCTGTCGGTCAGCCTGCTCGGCATCCTGCTGCCCAGTACCAGCATCGGCTATCTGGTGACCCGCTGGGGGCATCGCAACCGCGAGTTGCGGGCCGTACGTGCCTTCAAGCAGGGGATGGCGCCGATTGTCGTCTTTCTGCTCATTTCCACCGGCTGGGTGCTGGCCATCGCCCAGGGCGGCGGGGCGGAGTCCTGGCCGTTATGGCTGCTGACGGCCATTTCTGCCCTGGTCATGGCTTCTGGCCGGATTCATTTTCTGTGGATTCTCGCCGTCGGTGCCGTGCTCGGTGTGAGCGGCTTCGTCTGAGGGCGCGCCGGGCGGCCCGATAAAAAAACGCCGCCCGGCATTGCGGCCGGACGGCGTTTTGTCTTTGCGGGAGGGCTTATTCGACTTCGATAAGAACCTTGCCCTTGGTGACTTTCTCTCCCGCGGCGACCGAAATGGACTTGACCTGGCCATCGTGCGGAGCCTTGATGCGGTTGAGCATCTTCATCGCTTCGAGAATCATCAGCAGGTCGCCCTGGCGCACCTGTGCCCCGACGCCGACCTTGATTTCGGCCACGGTTCCGGGAATCAGTGCCTTGATGATGCCGGGAACACGTTTCTCGTACGTCTTGCGCTGGAGGAATTTTTTCGTCACCCGCGATTCGAAGGTGCCCGATTCCAGCGCGATCGGAGTGTATTTTTCCTGTTCGCTCACAGTACTCTCCTGTTGTTAGAACGGCGAGTTGCCATGCTTGCGGTTCGGCCGGGTTTCTTCCTTGTTGCGCGTGACCTGCAGGGCGTGAGCCACATACGCACGCGTTTCTTCCGGAGCGATGACGGCATCGACGTAGCCGCTGGATGCCGCGACATACGGGTTGGCAAACTTGTCGGTGTATTCCTTGACCTTGATCTTGCGCATTTCGTCGGGGTTTTCGGCGGCCATGATCTCGCTGCGGAAGATGATGTTGGCCGCGCCTTCCGGCCCCATGACGGCGATTTCGGCCGTCGGCCAGGCAAAGACGAAGTCGGCGCGCAAGTGATTCGAACACATGGCGATGTAGCCACCACCGTAGGCCTTGCGCAGGATGACGGTGATTTTCGGCACGGTCGCTTCGCTGTAGGCGTAGAGCACCTTGGCGCCGTGACGGATCACCCCGGCGTGCTCCTGGTCGGAACCGGGCAGGTAACCGGGGATGTCCACCAGCGTGACCAGCGGAATGCTGAAGGCGTCGCAGAAGCGGATGAAGCGGGCGATCTTGTCCGAAGCGTCGATATCGAGAACGCCGGCGAGATAAAGCGCCTGGTTACCGATGATGCCGACGGTCTCGCCGTTGATGCGGCCAAAGCCGATGATGGCGTTGGGAGCGAACAATTCCTGTACTTCAAAGAAGTCGGAGTCATCGACGATGGAGCGCACGATGTCGCGCACGTCGAACGGAATCTTTGAATCCTTGGGGATCAGGTTCTCGATCTTGTAGCTCGACTTGGGCTTCTTCTGGTCGATGATGGCCGCCTTCTGGCGGTTGCTGTCGGGCAGGAAGCTGACGAGTTTCTTGATCTGCGCGAAACAATCGGCTTCGCTTGCCGAGAAGAAGTGGGCGTTGCCGGCCGTTTCGGCCTGGACGCGGGCGCCGCCGAGGTTTTCCATGGAGATTTCTTCGCCCAGCACGGTTTTGACGACTTCCGGCCCGGTGATGAACATCTTGGAGACATTGTCGACGACGAACACGAAGTCGGTCAGCGCCGGCGAATAGACGGCACCGCCGGCGCAGGGGCCGAGGATGACCGAGATTTGCGGGACAACGCCGGAAGCGAGCGTGTTGCGGTAGAAGATTTCGCCATAACCGGCGAGCGAATTGACGCCTTCCTGAATCCGGGCGCCGCCCGAATCGTTGATGCCGATGATCGGCAGACCGAGGCTGATGGCGTGGTCCATGACCTTGGTGATCTTGCGCGCGTGCATCAGGCCGAGCGATCCGCCGGCAACAGTGAAGTCCTGGGCGTAGATGCACACCGGACGTCCGCCGATGGTACCGGAGCCGGTTACCACACCGTCAGCGGCGAGTTCCTTGTTACCCATGCCGAAGTCCTGGCACTTGTGTTCGACAAACAGGTCGTATTCGTGGAACGAGCCTTCGTCGAGCAGAGCGGCAATGCGCTCGCGTGCGGTCATTTTTCCACTGGCCTTCTGCTTGCTGATGGCCTTCTCTCCGCCGCCTAGGGTGACGGTGGATTTACGGGAAAAGAAATCGACGATTCTTTGCATAAAAGACATGACTACCCTCTTTCCTAACGTGTTAAATCAGTTTGAAGTTGCGGTCAGAACGCGGCAGTTTAGCAGGATTATTCCCGACAAAGCGCCTCGCACGAAACGTCAGGATTGTCGATCAAAGAACAAAAAAAGAGAAAATTCTGCAATTTTGCCGAAGTTAGGCGCAGATAGACGCTTTTTTTGCGATTTTGAAAGCAAGATGTTTTTTGTTTTTTTCGCGGCGAAAGCAAAAAAATCCGTGCCAGACGGGTTTTTCTTCCTTGTCCACGCATCGCCGGGCGGCGCTGTCTGCCGCTCCGACGGCGGTGCGGTTTATGGGCAGGCTGTGCCGAGCACGCGTATTTCCTGCTGCGGGAAGGGAATGACTACTTTCCCGGCGCGGAAGGCTTCGAGAACAGCCGTATTGATTTCGCTGACAGCCGTTTCGAAATCGTGAAGCGCGACCCAGGGTTTGATGTCGATGCCGATGCTGAAGTCGGCCAGTTGTCCGACCCCGATGACGGGCGCCGGATCGCGCAGAACGCGCGGATTGGCGCGCAGAACCTCGTCGATCAGGCGCAGCGCGAGGTGGATGTCGGTTTCGTAAGATACGCCGACAGACAGGTCGAGGCGGCGGATCTGTCCGCAGTTGTGCATGATTTCACCGACGATCTTGCGGTTCGGAATGACCACTTTCGAGTGGTCGACGTGACCGAGCCTGGTACTGAACAGATTCACGTCGAGAACTTCGCCTTCTTCGCCGGCAATGGAAATGTAGTCACCGACATGAAAGGGGCGCGTGAAAATGATCGTCAATCCCGCCGCCACATTGCCGAGGATGCCCTGCAAGGCCAGGGCGACCCCAGCGCCGGCGACGCCGAGGCCGGCGATCAGGGGCATCAGTTCGACCCCCAGGTTCTGCATGGCCATGATGGCGAACAGGGCGATGACCAGAATCTGGACGACGCGCATGAGCAGCGATCTCACCGCCTCTTCAAGGCTGAGGCGCGCAAGCAGTCGGCCGAGCATGGTGGCAATCCAGCGGCCGACGACATAACCGGCGGTCAGGATAATGATGGCGACGACCAGTTTGGGGCCGAACCTGATCAGCATGTCAATGACGGAAGTCCTTACATGGTCGAGGGTTTGCAGATGATCGTTCATGATGTCCTCGTAAGTGCGATGGAAAAAGTCGGGCACGATGGCGCGGCATTGCCAAGCTTAACCCAAGCGCCAGGGCTGGTGTCGGCAAGACTATAATGGCCGTCGCCCGCCGTTGGCGATTGACTTGCCGGGACCGTTTCCTGCCGCGATGAAAACAAACGCATCTCCGACCTCTTCTGCCCAAGCGCTTTTCTTTCAGGGCACAACGCGCATGGCCGCTGGCGACGCGGCCGGCGCCGAGGCCTGTTATCGGCAGGCTTTGGCGCTTGACCCCGATTTCTCCGAGGCGCTCACCAATCTGGGCCTGTTGCGCGAGAAAAGCGGCACGGCGGCGGAAGCCGAGGCTTGTTACCGCCGGGCAATCGCCCTGAATCCGCGCTGTATCGAAAATCATCTCAATCTGGCCTTGCTGTTGCTCAACGGCCGGCGCTTTGCCGAAGCCGAGGCCGAAAGTCTGCAAGCCATCCGCCTGGCACCGCGCTCGCCGCAGGCGTGGTCCAATTTTGGCGTGATCCTGGCCTGCATGCAGCGCGAAAATGAAGCCGAGCGGTGTTACCGCACCGCCCTGGGACTGGACGACGCGCATGCCGGTGCGTGCTTCAATCTGGCCTATATCCTGTTGCGGCAGGGGCGCCTCGCCGAGGGATGGGCGTATCTTGAGGCGCGCCAGTGGTATGAAGTCTTCGAACGCCATTTCGCCTGCCCGCGCTGGCGCGGTGAGCCGATCGGCGGAAAGTCGCTGATGGTCGTCCTCGAAGCGGGGCACGGCGACATGATCCAGTTTTGCCGCTACCTTCCGCTCTTGCGGACGCAGGGCGCAGCGCGCCTCGGTCTGGTCTGCCACCCCGGATTGGAAACGCTGTTTGCCACCCTGCCCGGGGTCGATACGGTGTTTTCGGTCGCCGACGATGTGCCGGCGCACGGATGGGACTACTGGTCGCCCCCCATGAGCCTGCCGCACTACTGTGGCACCCGGCTGGACAACATCCCGGCGCAGATTCCCTATCTGGCGGCCGAAGCGCAGCGCCTTGCCGCATGGCAGGCCACTCTGCCCGGCGGGAAATTGCGCGTCGGTTTGGTCTGGAAAGGCAATCCCCTCTTCGAGAACGATGCCGAGCGCTCCTTGCCCTCGCTGAATGTCTTGTCTCCGCTGGCTACCGTTGACGGCGTCTGCTTTGTCAGTTTGCAGAAAGGAGAAGGCGAGACGGAAGCCCTGCATCCGCCCCCCGGATTGCCGCTCAAGGTTCCAGAGCGCCCGCTGCAGGATTTTGCCGATACGGCGGCGCTCGTTTCCTGCCTTGACCTGGTGATCAGCGTCGATACTGCTGTCGCGCATCTGGCCGGCGCGCTGGGCAAACCGTGCTGGGTGCTGCTGCCCGACTACAAGACCGACTGGCGCTGGCTCACCGGGCGTAGTGATTCGCCCTGGTATCCCGGTGTGCTGCGACTTTTCCGGCAGCCGGCGGGCGGCGGCTGGGAGCCGGTGGTCGCGAATCTGGTATCGGCGCTGCAAACATGGAAGGACGACGCATCGGGCGATGTGTCATGCAGGGAATAAGCTTTCCGCCGCAGGCTGACGGAAGTCAGCCAATTCGTTGCATATTCGTTTTTCCATAGTCATGGCGCATGCGTATGCGGATAATGGGCGACGGGAGCGTGGGTTTTGTCCCGGCTTTTGTCTCTGCCGCTATGTTCGAGGGCGGTGCGCCTTGATCCTTTTACGGAGGATGGCATGGGAACAGTGCTGCTGAACACGGGTGTCTTGTTTTGTTGTGCCTTGCTGTATCCGGCGTTGGTCAATGCCCAGGGCGTTTATGTGACGCGCGGCGAGAACGGGCCGGTGTTTTCCGACAAGCCGCAGTCCGGGGGCAAGGAGGTTTCGCTGCGTCCGTTGACCGTCGTTCCTCCGACCAAGGAGGTGCGGAGCGAGGCGAAGGCGGCCAATGCGCCAGTGGCCGCGGCGGTTGAAGATGGGCGTGCGGTGCCGTCGGCGCCGCCCGGCTATCGCCGCTTTGCCATTGTCTTTCCGGAAGATGGCGCGAGCGTCGCGTCCGGTAACGGTTCTTTCGATCTGCGCATGGCGCTGGAGCCGGCCTTGCAAGCGGATGCCGGGCATGGTTTTATCGTGAGCGTCAATGGGCGGGTCTTGGCGCAACGCTTTACGACGAGCGAACTGGTGATTCCGCTTGAGTTCTGGAGCGGTGTTTTTCCGCCATCCGGCCAGCCGGTTCGGCTGGAGGCGAGCCTGGTCGATGCGAACGGGCAGGTGCTGAAGCGGGCGCCGGCCGTGCAGTTTTATCTGCACTATGCCTTGCCCGGACACAAAGCCCGCCCGTTGCCCCCACGTCGTCCACCGTTTCCGCCGCCGAAGCCGCCGGTCAAGGAGAAGAAAGCGTCCGATGCCGATTTTGGTTCGGCTGTGCTGAGGTAACGCTAAAGCTCCGGTTTCAGGCGAATCCCGGTAGCCACGGCGTTTGCGCCTGGCGGTACATGGGTTCGAGCGTGCCCTGGAAGAGGGCTTCGATGACGGGCGGTTCGCACCAGGGCTGATCCATGAAGGTCAGCCCCGTTTCTTGGACCAGCGTGCCTTTCCAGTAATGATTGGAGACGTCGTCGAGCGTCGATAGACTGAGGCTGTGCGGCAGACGCAGGTAGTCCAGCCAGCTCGAGTCGTGAAAGGACACCACATACGCTCCCCGGCTATGGGCGCGGATGAGGGTTTTGCCGAAGACGCGTGCCGGGTGCTTGGCGCGGAAATTTTCTGCGTCGATGCGGGTGGCGAAGAGCAGCAGGGCGTGCAGCCGGCTGGGGAA
>CAYTWY010000097.1:0-7076 GCA_964440925.1 uncultured Propionivibrio sp.
CTCGGCGAGCAGGATGCCGTCGGTCATCAGCTTGAGGTAGGAGCGCGGCGAGGTACGGTCGGTAAAGCGGATCTTGTAACCCACCACGCTGCCCAACTCGCTTTCCAGCTCCTGCGCAACACGCGCCGCCGTCGAGCGCGCGGCAATGCGGCGCGGCTGCGTGTGGCCGATCAGGCCGGTGGTGCCACGCCCGAGTTCAAGACAGATTTTCGGCAGCTGCGTGGTCTTGCCCGAGCCGGTTTCTCCGCAGACGATGACCACCTGATGCTGGGCGATGAGCGCGGCAATTTCAGCGCGCCGCTCGTTGACCGGCAGCTCCTCGGCAAATTTCGGTCGCGGCAGCGCCGCACGGCGCGCGGCCACCGCCGCCCGCGACTTGTCCAGCACCGTGTCGTACTCCGCCTGCAAGGCATCGCGCCGGGCACCAAACAGGTGCCGCAGATCGCGCGCCATCGAGCGCAGCCGACGCTGGTCGCTGGCCAGACACTCTTCAAATTCGGATTTGCGTTTCAAGGGAATCGATCTGCGGCCATGGAACCGCCCGTCGGTAGGTCAAGGCCGGATTCTAACAAACAAGCCGCACGACGCAGCGCACCCGAAACGACGTGCCGACTTTTCTGCCGCGAATGGCAAAGCCGCGTCTTTGCCACCGACCGGCGCCGGCATGGTTTCGCTGGCGAATTAGCGCCCCCGCCCTTACAATCCGCGGCAAACCATGACCGAAGCGGATGACGGAGACTTGATGGACAGGCACGAGTACTACATGAACATCGCGATGGCCGTGCGCAAGAAGGCCAACTGTCTTGGCCGCAAAGTCGGCGCGGTGATGGTCAAGGCGGACCGGATCATCTCCACCGGCTACAACGGCACGCCGGAAGGCATGGACAATTGCACCGACGGCGGCTGTGTGCGCTGCCGCGACCGCACCACCTACAAGGCCAGCGTCGGTTACGACGTGTGCATCTGCGTACACGCCGAACTCAATGCCCTGATCTCGGCCGCCCGCTTCGGCAACGCGGTGGAAGACACGGTGGTCTACTCAACCCTGCGGCCGTGCTTCGACTGTACCAAGGCCATGCTCCAGGCCAAGGTCAGGGCGGTTTATTACCTGCACGACTGGCAGCACCCGATTGGCGAACTGAACGAGCAATACCTGCTCCTGCAATCGAGGTTTCCCGAAGGCGTCAATCAGGTCGTCATGGCCGATCCGGAGGCCGACTGGGCCAACGCGGTCACGCCCGGCGCCTAGGCCGTTCATTCCGCCTCGGCGGCTACCGGCTGCAGGCGGTGCTGGCGCAAGGCATCGACGGTATAGATCGCCAGTGCCAGCCAGATCAGCACAAAGGTAATGCGGCGCTGAGGATCAAACGATTCGCCGAAAACAAAAACCGCCAGCAGGAATTGCATGCTCGGGGTGATGTATTGCACGATCCCCAGCGTAGCCAGGCGCAGGCGTAACCCCGCCTCAAGAAAGCACAGCAGCGGCGCGACGGTCACCACCCCGGCGGCCAGCAACAGCACATCGATGTCCATGCCCTGCTGCCCGATCGCGGCCTGCCCGTGCAGCATCCACCAGCCCATGGCGACCAGCGCCACGGGAGCCAGCACAAGGGTTTCGATGGTCAGCCCGAGCAGGGCATCGAATCCGGCCATCTTGCGGATCAGGGCATAGCTGCCAAAGGAAAGCGCCAGCGCCAGCAGAATCCAGGGCATCACGCCGCTGGATACGACCAGCCAGAGGACGGCCCCGGCGGCCAGGGCAATGGCCAGCCATTGCCAGGCATTCAGGCGTTCACGCAGGAACACCACGCCCAGGATCACATTGACCAGCGGATTGATGTAGTAGCCGAGACTGGCCTCAAGAACCCGCGCATTCTGAATCGCCCAGATGAAGATCCACCAGTTGGCGGAGATCAGCAGCGTAGTCAGGACATAAAACCCCATCCGGCGCAGATTGCGCAACTCGGCAACGAGGATTGCCAGGCGCCCGCTAAAGACAGCCCAGCCGCCAAGCAGCACAGCCGACCAGATCACCCGATGCGCCAATACTTCCGCCGAAGAAACGGTCACCAGGGCATGAAAATACAGCGGAAACAGACCCCACATCAGGAAGGCCAGCAGTGCATAAATGAAGCCGGAATACGGGCTGAGCGTGGTGCTGGCAACGTGACTGGAAATAGCCGAATGATCAGACATGTTTCAGCAGAATCCCCTGGAAGACGCCGCGCCCGGACAACACCAAGGCGCGGAACGGCGTATCGTCAGCAAACTGACGATACGCCCCATGGCAAAGCTATTTGCTGGCCGCGTCAACGACCACCAGAGCGGTCATGTTGACGATGCGCCGCACCGACGCCGTCGCCGTCAGCACATGCGTCGGACGCGCCGCACCGAGCAGGATCGGCCCGATGGTCATCCCTTCGGCGCCGATCATCTTGAGCAGACTGTAGGAGATGTTCGCCGCATCGACATTGGGCATGACCAGGATGTTGGCCTCGCCGGAAAGCGGGGTTTCGGCGTCGATCTGCCGGCGGATCGTCTCGCTGAGCGCCGCATCGCCATGCATTTCGCCGTCCGTTTCGATTTCCGGCGCGCGTGCGCGGAAAATCGCCGTGGCTTCGGCCATCTTGCGCGCCGAAGCGGAAGAGGAAAAACCGAAATTGGAATGCGAGAGCATGGCGACCTTCGGCTCGATACCGAAACGCCGCACGACATCGGTCGCCATCAGGGCAATTTCCGACAACTCCTCGGCATTCGGGTTCTCGTTGATCTGCGTATCACAGATGAACAGGGCGCGCCCAGGCAAAACGAGATGATTCATCGCCGCCAGCACGCTGCATCCGGGCGCCTTGCCGATGATTTCCTCGACATGCCTGAGGTGGGTATTGAAACGCCCGTCGATACCGCACACCAGACCGTCGGCATAACCCTGACGCACCAGCATGGCGCCGATCACGGTGTTGTTGTTGCGCAGCCGCGCCTTGGCGATGTTCAGCGTCACGCCGCGCCGGCGCATGATCTGATGGTAGGCAGCGGCGCATTCCTTGTAGCGCTCGTCGCTGCTCGGATCGACGATCTGGATGTGCTTGCCGGCCTCCAGCCAGGAGCCGATTTTCTGCAAACGGGCAGCAATCACTTCCGGACGACCGATGAGGATCGGCAGGGTCAGTTTTTCTTCGACGATGATCTGCGCCGCACGCAGGACGCGCTCATCCTCGCCATCGCTGTAGACGATGCGCGTCGGCTTGCCCTGTCTGGCAGCGAAGAACACCGAGCGCATGCCGGCACCGGTACGGTAGATGAAGCCCTTGAGGCTTTCGCGATAAGCCGCCATGTCGGCGATCGGACGACGCGCCACGCCCGAATCCATCGCTGCCTGCGCCACGGCCGGGGCGATGGCGAGAATCAGGCGCGGATCGAAGGGTTTGGGAATCAGGTATTCCGGGCCGAAAGTAAGTTCCTCGCCCGGATAGGCCATTGCCACTTCGCTGGCCACGCTCTCCTGCGCCATCGCCGCAATGGCACGCACACAGGCCAGCTTCATGCTCTCGGTAATCGAGGTCGCGCCGACGTCCAGAGCCCCGCGGAAAATGAACGGAAAACACAACACGTTGTTGACCTGATTGACATAGTCTGAACGACCGGTGGCGATGATCGCATCCGGGCGCACTTGACGTGCCAGCTCCGGCATGATTTCCGGGGTCGGGTTGGAGAGCGCGAAAATGATCGGCTGGCGTGCCATCTTGGCCACCATTTCCGGCTTCAGTACCCCGGCCGCGGAAAGGCCGAGGAAGATGTCGGCGCCGTCCATCGCATCATCCAGCGTCCGGGCCGTCGTCTCGCGGGCAAAACTGGCTTTGGTCGGCTCCATGTTGGCTTCGCGGCCGACAAAAATGACGCCCTTGGAATCGCACACCATGACATTCTCGCGCCGAACGCCGAGGTCGCACCACAGGTTGAGGCAGGAGATCGCCGCCGCACCGGCGCCGGAACACACCACCTTCACCTGCGCGATATCCTTGCCGATCACCTTCAGGCCGTTGAGCATGGCTGCGGCCGAAATAATCGCCGTGCCATGTTGATCGTCGTGGAAAACCGGGATCGACATGCGCTCCTTGAGCTTGCTCTCGATATAGAAGCACTCGGGCGCCTTGATGTCTTCCAGATTGATGCCTCCGAGCGTGGGCTCCAGTGCGGCGATCATCTCGATCAGCTTGTCCGGATCGTTCTCGGCCAGCTCGATATCGAAGACGTCGATACCGGCAAATTTCTTGAACAGGCAGCCCTTGCCTTCCATCACCGGCTTGCCGGCCAGCGGGCCGATATTGCCCAGCCCGAGCACCGCCGTGCCGTTGGTCACCACCCCGACCAGATTGGCGCGCGAAGTGTACAGCGCCGCACTGTCCGGATCGGCGACAATGGCCTCGCAAGCGAACGCCACGCCTGGCGAATAGGCCAGCGCCAGATCGCGCTGATTGGTCAGCGCCTTGGTCGGTTGAACGGAGATTTTTCCCGGCGTCGGAAACTGATGATATTCAAGCGCGGCTTCGCGAAGTTCTTTTCCCATGATGTTTCCTGTGTGTTGTTCGTCATTTTCCGGCCGGAGCCGAAGACTCCGGAGCCGCATTCTTCAACGACGTTAACCTTTCCAGCCTGTCTCAAAACTCATGGATTCTCAAGGCAACGCTCGCGCCCCCATTCCGCACGGTGAGCAGAATCGGTCGCCAGGGCCACGCCAGGAAAGAATGGCGGGGATTTCGCCCCCGCCGGATTCGTCTAAAGCGCGGTATTTTAACGCAAAACCTGGCCTTCCTAGAGATCAAGCGCGCCAACAGCGGGACGAAAGGCCGATTTTCCGCCTTCGGCAATGGCATTCTCGTCTGCGCCGGTTAAAATACGGGCTTCCGGAACCAAGGATCATACCGTGAGCACCGCTGCCAAAAACCCTAAAGAAACAACCGCGGCACCCCCTGCGTCCCACTTCATTCGCAACATCATCGACGCCGAACTGGCCGCCGGAAAGTTTGCCGCACGCCGCTGGTCGGGCAAGCCCGGTCTCGCCGCCCAGCAACTGGCCGGCGCTCTCGATCCGGCCAGGATCCGCACCCGCTTCCCGCCGGAGCCCAACGGCTACCTGCACTTCGGCCATGCCAAGTCGATCTGCCTGAACTTCGGTCTGGCGCGCGACTACGGTGGCCGCTGTCACCTGCGCTTTGACGACACCAACCCGGAAAAGGAAGAAAAGGAATACGTCGATTCGATCATCGACGCCGTGCACTGGCTCGGCTTCTCCTGGCAGGACGACAAGGAAAACAACCTCTACTACGCCTCCAATTATTTTGACTGGATGATCGCGGCCGCCGAATACCTGATCGCCTCCGGCCACGCCTACGTTGACAGCCAGAGCGCCGAGGAAATGCGCGCCAATCGTGGCACGCTGACGCAGCCGGGCAAAGACTCGCCGTACAGGAACCGCAGCGTCGCCGAGAACATGGACCTCTTCAAACGCATGCAGGCCGGCGAATTCGCAGACGGCACGCAAATCCTGCGCGCCAGGATCGACATGGCCTCGCCGAACATCAACCTGCGCGACCCGGCGATCTACCGTATCCGCCACGCCACCCACCACAACACCGGCGACACGTGGTGCGTCTATCCGATGTACACCTTCGCGCACCCGATCGAGGACGCGCTGGAAAACATCACGCACTCGATCTGCACCCTGGAGTTCGAGGATCAGCGCCCGTTCTACGACTGGCTGCTCGAACATCTGGCCGAAGGCGGTCTGTTGCAACGCCCGGTACCGCAACAAATCGAATTTTCACGCCTCAATCTGACCTACGTCATCCTCTCCAAGCGCAAGCTGATCCAGCTGGTCGAAGAAAAACACGTCAGCGGCTGGGACGATCCGCGCATGCCGACGCTGGTCGGTGCCCGTCGCCGCGGCTACTCGCCGGAAGGCTTCCATCTCTTTGCCGAACGCATTGGCGTCTCCAAATCCGACTCGCTGATCGACTACGTGCTGTTTGAAGACTGCATGCGTGAAGTCATGAACGAATCGGCCGAGCGCCGCTTCGCCGTGCTTGACCCGCTCAAGCTGATCATCGACAACTACCCGCAAGGGCAAAGCGAAGACTGCGTGGTGCACAACCACCCGTTCAAACCTGAGCTCGGCACGCGCACCATGCCGTTCTCCCGCGAACTGTGGATCGAGCGCGAAGACTTCATGGAAGAGCCCAGCAAGGGTTACCGCCGCCTCTTCCCCCCAAGAGTGGCTCCGTCAGGCGAAAGCCTGCCGGGAAGCATGGCGCGACTGCGCCACGGCTACGTGGTCCAGTGCACCGGCTGCGACAAGGATGAAAACGGCCAGGTCATCGCCGTGCATTGCGACTACCTGCCGGAAACCAAGAGCGGCACGCCGGGCGCGGACAGCGTCAAGGTCAAGGGCAACCTGCACTGGGTCTCGGCAGCAGAAGGCTATCGCGCCGAAGTGCGCCTGTACGAGCGCCTCTTCGCACATCCCGCCCCCGGCAGCCGCCGCGAAGGCGACCCCGAAGACCTCGAGCGCAACTTCCTCGACGACCTCAACCCGAACAGTGTGCAGGTCATTACCGCCATCCTCGAACCGGCGCTGAAAAACGCCAAAGCAGAAGAACGCTTCCAGTTCGAACGGCACGGTTACTTCGTCGCTGACCGTTTTGACTCGAAGGCCGGCGCGCCGGTTTTCAATCGCACGGTTACACTCAAAGACTCCCTGGGAAAATAAAGCATGACTTTCATCGAACAACTCGGCGCGGCCTGGAAAAAGAACAACTCGCTCCTCTGTGTCGGCCTCGACCCGGACCCGGCCAAGTTTCCGGCACATCTGCAAGGCCGTCCGGACGCCATTTTCGAATTCTGCAAAAGCATCGCTGATGCGACCGCTGACCTCGTTTGCTGCTACAAGCCGCAGATTGCCTACTTTGCCGCGCACCGCGCCGAAGATCAGCTGGAAGCACTGATTGCGCACATCCACGCCAGACATCCCGGCGTTCCGGTCATCCTCGACGCCAAGCGCGGCGACATCGGCAGCACCG
>CAYTWY010000098.1:0-6976 GCA_964440925.1 uncultured Propionivibrio sp.
GACGTTCTAACTGCACGTAAAGGAGGTGGCGTCATGAGGGTTATTACCATTTCGCGTGAGTTCGGCAGTGGCGGCAGCTTGCTGGCCGAAAAGGTCGCTTCTGCCTTGGGGTATCACCTGGTCGACAAGACTTTCATCAGCGAGGTGCTGCGTCAGTACGGACTGGCCGAGTTTGACATCGAGTACGAAAAGCAGCCCGGCTTCTGGGAGGGCTTTGATACCGAGCGGTACGAGCGGCGTGACTTGATGGTGCGCATGCTCAATCAGGTGGTCCGGGCCGTCGCCCGGCATGGCAACGTCGTGATTCTCGGACGCAGCGGCTATGCCATCCTCGCCGGTCTGGCCGACGTGTTGCACGTGCGCTTGCAGGCGCCATTCGATGATCGCGTCGCGACGGTCGGCGCCGCGAAGGGAATTTCGCCGGCCGACGCGAGTGTGCTGGTCAAGGCCGAGGACAAAATCCGGAGATCCTTTGTCGAGTCCTTCTATCGCACGCACTGGGATGCTGCACATGCTTTTGATATCGCCATCAACACGGCGCATGTCCCGATCGCGCAGGCGACTGATTGGGTGCTTCAGGCCGCGCGTCTGCCGTGCCGGAGGGCCGATGCCAAGCCGACGACAGGGCTGCTCGACGTCGACGCAGTGATGCGGCGGACCATCGCCGAGCGGCTGCATTGCACAGTCGACCACGCGTCCTGATCGGATCTCTGGCTTGCGCTGAGCGGCCTGAAAGGCGCATGGATATTGGCTTTCTGGCCATCGCTTGGTAAGCGCTTCGGTCGCGAGGCGGTGCGGTAGCGCGTCGTGTGATTCGTGTGGCCTCTTGCCAAGCTGGTAAAATGCCGCCTCGATTCCCTGTCACGATTGCTTCCCGCAGTGCGCCTCCGAAAAGGCTGCGGGCTGCCCCGCCGCTTTCATGCCGCCATCCCCGCGTAAATCCGAATTCGAAGACTGCCTCGCCGTCGACCAGCGTCGTCTGCGTTCGATGGCGCGCGACCTGCGTCACCTGTTCGGCGCCAAGCGCGATGCGGCACAGGCCGACTTTGACAAGCGGATCGAGAAGTCGCGCGCCGCCGTCGCTGAACGTCGCGAGCGCCTGCCCAAGCCCGAATTCGCCGACGACCTGCCGGTCAACGCACGCCGTGCCGAGATCGCCGAGCTGATTGACAGGAACCAGGTAGTGATCGTCTGCGGTGAAACGGGTTCGGGCAAGACGACGCAGATTCCGAAGATCTGCCTCGAACTCGGGCGTGGCACGACCGGCCTGATCGGCCATACGCAGCCGCGCCGCATCGCTGCGCGCTCGACGGCGACGCGCATCGCGCAGGAGCTGCACAGCGAACTCGGTTCGGTCGTCGGCTACAAGATCCGCTTCACCGACCGCACCTCGCCGCAGTCCTACATCAAGCTGATGACCGACGGCATCCTGCTCGCCGAGACGCAGGGTGATCCGTGGCTCGGCCAGTACGACACGCTGATCCTCGACGAGGCGCACGAGCGCAGCCTGAACATCGACTTCCTGCTCGGTTACCTCAAGCAGCTGTTGCCCAAGCGCCCCGATCTGAAGCTGATCATCACCTCGGCGACCATCGACGCCAGCCGCTTTGCCCGGCATTTCAACAATGCGCCGGTGGTTGAAGTTTCCGGGCGACTGTATCCGGTCGAGGTGCGTTATCGTCCGGTGCAGACCGAGGAGGCTGAGAATGACGACGAGCGCGATCTGTACGACGCCATTGTCGATGCCTGCGACGAACTGAACCGCATCGGCCCTGGCGACATCCTCGTTTTCCTGCCCGGCGAGCGCGAAATCCGCGAGGCGGCTGAAGCGCTGCGCAAGCATTCGTTTAACCGGGGCGCAGTGTTGTCCAATTCGCAGACCGAAATCCTGCCCTTGTTCGCCCGGCTCTCTGCTGAAGAGCAGTCGCGCATCTTCCGGCCGCACCAGGGGCGGCGCATCGTGCTGGCGACCAATGTCGCCGAAACCTCGCTGACCGTGCCGGGTATCCGCTACGTCGTCGATACGGGGCTGGCGCGCGTCAAGCGTTACTCGTACCGCAACAAGGTCGAGCAGTTGCAGGTCGAGAAGATTGCCCAGGCCTCGGCCAACCAGCGCTCCGGGCGTTGCGGACGGGTGTCCGCCGGGGTCTGCATCCGGCTGTATGACGAGGACGACTTCACCCGACGTCCGCCGTATGCCGATCCGGAAATCCTGCGCTCGTCGCTGGCCGGCGTCATCCTGCGCATGAAATCGCTGCGTCTGGGCGATGTCGAGGATTTCCCCTTTATCGAAGCGCCGCCGCCCAAGGCCATCAGCGACGGCTACCAGTTGCTGCTTGAACTCGGTGCCGTGACGGAGGAGCGGGCGCTCACCCCGGTCGGCAACGAGCTGGCGAAAATGCCGCTCGACCCGCGCGTGGCGCGCATGATCGTCGCTGCGCGCGACGAGGGCTGCCTGAAGGAAATGCTGGTCATCGCCGCCGCGCTGACCGTACAGGATCCGCGTGATCGGCCGCAGGAGCGGCAGGGCACCGCCGATGCGGCGCACCGGAAATTCGCCGACGAGAAATCGGAATTCCTTTCCTGGCTCAAACTGTGGCAGTGGTACGAGGGCGAGCTGGAACACAAGAAATCGCAGCGCAAGCTGGTGCAGGCCTGCCACGAAAACTTCCTCTCCGCCCTGCGCATGCGCGAGTGGGGTGATGTGCACGCGCAGTTGCACGCGCTGTGCGCTGAACACGGGTGGGCGGGTGCAGTGAGGAGTCAGGAGTCAGGAGTCAGGAGTGGTCCGTCGCAGCCTGATCGGTTTTCCTCCTCACTCATTACTCCTGACGCCTCTCTCTACGCTTCCATCCATCGCGCATTGCTTGCCGGCCTGCTCGGCAACATCGGTTGCAAGTCGGAGGACTCCGGCTACTATCTCGGCGCGCGCGGCATGAAGTTCCTGATTCATCCGGCTTCGGCGCTCAACAAGAAAGCCGGCAAGTGGATTGCTGCGGCCGAGATTACCGAAACCTCGCGACTCTTCGCCCGCTGTGTGGCGCGCATTGAACCGGCCTGGCTGGAGGATGTGGGCGCTCACCTGATCAAGCGCAGCACCTTCGATCCGCACTGGGAAAAGAAGGCCATGCAGGCGGTGGCTTTCGAGCGCTCGACGCTTTACGGCATCGTCGTCAACCCGAAAAAACGGGTGAACTTCGGCCCGATCAACCCGCAGGAAGCCCGCGAAATCTTCATCCGCCAGGGGCTCGTCGAGGGCGAGATCGCCGAAGAGTTTGCCCGGCGCTGGGCGTTCTTTACGCACAATCACCAGTTGATGCTCGATATTGAAACGCTCGAACACAAGTCGCGTCGCCCGGACGTGCTGGTCGACGATGAACTGATCTTCGCCTTCTACGACCAGATCATTCCGGCGGGCCTCACCAACGGCGCGGATTTCGATCAGTGGCGCAAGGTTGCGGAGCGTGAAACCCCGCGCTTGCTTTACCTCCGGCGCGAAGACCTGATGCGCCACGAAGCCGCTGGAATTACCACCGAAGCCTTCCCGCACAGTCTCAAGCTGGGTGGTATCGAGTTTGCGCTCACTTACCATTTTGAGCCCGGCAGTGGCCGCGATGGTGTCACGATCAGCGTGCCGCTGGCACAGCTCAACCAGATTCCGGCGACGCGCTGCGAGTGGCTGGGGCCCGGCCTGCTCAAGGAAAAGGTCATCCAGCTGATCAAGACGCTGCCGCAGAAAATTCGCTCGAAGCTGGTGCCGGTCCCCGAATTCGCCGCCGAATTTGTTGCCGCTGTGCCGCCCTCAGACAAGGGCCTGATCGCAGCGCTGATTCACTACATCCTGCAAACGCGGGGACTCAATGCGCGCGGCTGGGAGATTACGCCGGATGCCTTCCGCCCGGATGCGCTACCGGCGCACTTTGCTTTCAACTTCCTGCTGCTCGATGAGCACGGGCGACAGCTCGGCATGAGTCGCCATCTCACCGAACTGCGCGGCGAATGGGGCGGCAAGGCGAAACAGGAGTTTTCGGAGCTGCATGAAACCCCCGCCGAATATTCCGGCATGACCGACTGGCGCTTCGGCGAACTGCCCGAGCTGATGGAAGTCGAGGTGGGCGGGAGCGGCAGCGGCCAGACGGTACTCGGCTATCCGGGGTTGTCCGACGACGGCGACAGCGTTTCGCTCTGCGTCTTCGACACCCAGGAAGAAGCCCGCGAAGCCCATGCCGCCGGGCTGCTGCGGCTTTTCATGTTGCAGTTCCGCGAGCAGCTCAAATACTTCGAAAAAAATCTGCCGGGGCTGACCGCGATGGGCATGCAGTTCATGCCGCTCGGTTCGCTGGAGGATCTGCGTCGGCAACTGATCGACCTGACCTTCGCCCGTGCCTGCCTCGTCGAACCCTGGCCGACCGATGAAGCCGCATTCAAGCAACGCTGCACAGAAGCCAAATCGCGCCTGGGCTTGCTGGCGCAGGAAATCTGTCGTCTGGTGGGTCAGATTCTCAGCGACTGGTTTGCCGTGCAGAAAAAACTGCCGGCCTTCAAAGCGCACACCGTCGCCGTGCAGGACATCGAAAAACAACTCGCCCGCCTGATCGGCAAACGCTTCATCGCCGACACACCGTTCGAGCGCCTACAGCATGTCCCGCGCTACCTCAAGGCCATCGCCATGCGGCTCGACAAACTGAAAGCGGACCCCGCCCGCGATGCCCGTCTGCTGGCCGAGTACACCCCGCTATGGGTTCAGTACGAGCGCCGCGCCAGCGTCCTCGCCAAGCAAGGCGTCAGCGACCCGCAGGTCGAGCAGTTCCGCTGGATGCTCGAAGAACTGCGCGTACAACTCTTCGCCCAGGAACTGCGCACCCCGGCCCCGGTATCGACCAAACGCCTGCAAAAGATGTGGGAAGGGATGTAAAAACAATCGCCCTGCAGGGCAGTCAACACGGACGTCTTCAGGCATGCCATTGGAGAGGTAATGGCCATGCGGGGTGCAGGGCAGGTGTTGCAAAACTACGTTGATGCAATCAGGCCGAGCAAACTGGGCAGAGTGCTAACGGCGCGTGCCGGGATGCTGGCATGGCAGCAAACAGAAAGATTCGTTGGAAAAGGATTTATTTCTATTACCCGTGCTCCATTGGCTAAGGCCCGCCACGGCAGATTTCCCGCCGGCTGTACTTCGAGCGATGCGCCCACAGTGATCAGCAGTTCGCAACGATCCACGGCGTCCCAGGCCGCCTGTATTGCTTCGGGTGCCAGGGGCTCTCCAAACCAGACTATATCCGGCCGCAGCAATGTCCCACAGCATGGGCAGCGTGGAATGGTGCCGCTGCATAGCTTGATGGCCTCAAAATCTGAACGGTCAGTGAAGAAATTACAATCGGCCCATGCGGCGTAGCCATGGCAAAGCGGGCAGATCACCGGCGGTTGTTCCATCGCAAAAGCGGCTTCTTCGTCGACAAATGGTTTTAGACGCAACAGATTGCCGTGCAACTCGATGATCTTTTTGCTACCGGCACGCTGGTGCAAGTTGTCGATGTTCTGCGTAATGACCGTTACATTGACGCCGCGTTGCTCAAGGTCTGCAATCGCTTGATGCCCTGCATTGGGACGTGCCGCGCGAACCGCCTCGGCAAGATGCACATGCCAGTCCCAGACGCGCTGTGGGTGGTCTCGGAACGCCGCAGGAGTTGCGATTTCCATCGGATCGGTGTGCGCCCAGAGTCCGGTCATGCGGTCGCGAAAAGTCGGAATGCCGCTTTCCGCCGATATGCCAGCGCCGGTAAAGACAACTACCTCGCGAATGGCACGAAGATCGGCAATCAGCGAGGGATCAAGAATCTCGGCAATTTCGAGTGGCATGGGGGTGTTGCTGCATTGGGACGCTTCGTTAGCAGTAAATCGCATGCGTTCTCACTTTGTTACTGATCTTTGCAATCGTTGGCTAATTGCCGTTTAGCCCATACGGATGCCTTGTGTTGAGCCGAATCTTCCAAGAGTTTTCGATGGCGACAATATCCTCGACGCCCATGTCTGGCGAAACTCTTTGCAAAATACTGAAACGGAAATTTTTTGTTTCGCGTTGCCGCAGATATTGGGCGTCACCATGCTCCCCTGCTGCGTGAACCATCCACCTCCCGTAGAGGTTTTCTTCGCCATAGGCTGAACCGACATATCCTTTGCTATCTGAAATATCCGATATGTAGTAAATACCCGGCCATTGCGAAAGTACCTGCCGCCAACTGGCCGTAATCGTGCGAAATTCATTACAAGTCAAAGCAATCTGGTCCCATGCGGGCATTGTCGGCTCAAGAATGCTTTCTTCATGGATAGAAATGATGGGTATGTCATTTTTGTGCGCGCGACGCATGATGTTTATTTCCGGTCCTGGCCATCCTATGACCAGCTTTCCTTGCCACTCTGGATAAAAACCAGCGTTGTATTCAAGATCGAACCACAGAATATTTCCTCTCCTTCTTGCCTCGTCCTGCGTGAAACCTATCATTCCGAAATTTCTTTGCATCTCTATATATTCTGGAATCTGCCAGTATTCCTCGTACGTCAAGGGGCGTGACGTGCCGATAAACAGGGCCCTCCCCGTTTCATGGCCAATGAACGACGCGACATAACCGTTGCCGGACAGCTTCTCCATTGCAGGCTGTATTATTTTTGTCTGCGTCTGCTGATATGCGTTAAAAAGTTCTGGTCGCTCGATAGCCAGCCAGGGCAAAGCCCTTTTCAGCATCGGTTCACTGGGCGTATGTCGAAGCACAAGAACACGAGAGGGGTCGATCCCTCTTTTCTCTAGCAAATCATTGAGCAGCATCGCCGTTCTCCATTCATGTGGTTTCGAAATTTTCCAAATCTTGTTTGGCAAAGATGAATCGCCCCTATCGATATTGCCGCGACGCTTGACATAGCCTCCCGGCAATTTCTTTCCTCAATGATTCCGGTGCCAACACTTCAACCTCTGGTCCGT
>CAYTWY010000099.1:0-6659 GCA_964440925.1 uncultured Propionivibrio sp.
TGATTTGTTTAAACAGGTGACGCAGGAAGAGCAATTCGATGCGATCACCATCGGCCTTGCCTCGCCGGACAAGATTCGATCCTGGTCCTATGGCGAGGTCAAGAAGCCGGAAACGATCAATTATCGAACCTTCAAGCCGGAGCGCGACGGTCTGTTCTGCGCCAAGATCTTCGGGCCGGTCAAGGATTACGAGTGTCTGTGCGGGAAGTACAAGCGACTGAAGCACCGTGGAGTCATCTGCGAGAAGTGTGGCGTCGAGGTCACCTTGTCCAAGGTGCGGCGCGAGCGCATGGCGCATATCGAACTGGCTTCTCCGGTTGCGCACATCTGGTTTTTGAAGAGCCTGCCGAGCCGTTTGGGCATGGTGCTTGACATGACCTTGCGCGATATTGAACGCGTGCTTTATTTCGAAGCGTTCGTGGTGTGTGACCCGGGGATGGTGGCCAACTTGCAGCGCGGCCAGTTGTTGACCGAGGAGCAGTATCTGGAAATCATGGAAGAGCATGGTGATGAGTTCCAGGCGGCGATGGGTGCAGAAGGCATCCGCGAATTGCTGCGCTCGATCGATATTAATGCCGAGGTCGATCATCTGCGTGCCGAACTCGAAACGACCTCGTCCGAAACCAAGAGCAAGAAGTTCTCCAAGCGTCTGAAGATCCTTGAGGGCTTCCAGAAGTCCGGCATCAAGCCAGAGTGGATGATCCTCGAAGTGCTGCCGGTGCTTCCGCCGGACCTACGGCCGCTGGTGCCGCTCGACGGGGGGCGTTTTGCGACCTCCGATCTGAATGATCTGTATCGGCGCGTCATCAACCGGAATAACCGCCTGAAGCGCCTGCTCGAACTCAAGGCGCCTGAGATCATTGTGCGCAACGAAAAGCGCATGCTGCAGGAGGCGGTCGATTCGCTGCTCGACAACGGTCGCCGCGGCAAGGCGATGACCGGCGCGAACAAGCGCCCCTTGAAGTCGCTGGCCGACATGATCAAGGGCAAGGGCGGCCGTTTCCGTCAGAACCTGCTCGGCAAGCGCGTCGACTATTCGGGACGCTCGGTCATCGTCGTCGGTCCTCAGCTCAAGCTGCATCAGTGCGGCTTGCCGAAGCTGATGGCGCTTGAGTTGTTCAAGCCCTTCATTTTCAACAAGCTCGAATTGAGGGGGCTGGCCACGACCATCAAGCAGGCCAAGAAAATGGTGGAAATGCAGGAGCCAGTGGTATGGGATATCCTGGAAGACGTTATCCGCGAACATCCGATTATGCTCAACCGCGCGCCGACGCTGCACCGGCTCGGTATTCAGGCGTTTGAGCCGACGTTGATCGAGGGTAAGGCGATCCAGCTGCATCCGCTGGTTTGCGCGGCGTTCAATGCCGACTTCGATGGTGACCAGATGGCGGTTCACGTTCCACTGTCGCTGGAAGCGCAGATGGAAGCACGTACCCTGATGCTGGCTTCGAACAATGTCCTTTCTCCGGCTAACGGCGACCCGATCATTGTTCCGTCGCAGGATATCGTTCTCGGCCTTTACTATGCGACGCGCGAGCGGATTAATGCCAAGGGCGAGGGCATGGTGTTTACCGATCTTGCCGAAGTGACGCGTGCCATGCAGGCCGGTGAACTCGATGTGCATGCCAGGATTTCGGTGCGTATCAAGGAGTATGACAAGGACGGCGACAATGGCTGGAAAGAAAAACTGACCCGCCATCAGACGACGGCCGGACGTGCCCTGTTGTCCGAGATTCTGCCCAAGGGGTTGCCTTTCAGCGTGCTTGACAGACCGCTCAAGAAAAAAGAGATTTCCCGCCTGATCAATTCGGCCTTTCGCCGCTGCGGTCTGAAGGAAACAGTCGTTTTTGCCGACAAATTGATGCAGAACGGCTATCGTTTGGCGACACGTGCCGGCATCTCGATCTGTTCGGACGACATGCTGGTGCCGAGCCAGAAAGGCGAGATCATCGCTTCCGCCGAAAAGGAAGTGAAGGAAATCGAAAACCAGTACACCAATGGTTTGGTGACCAACGGCGAACGCTATAACAAGGTGGTTGATATCTGGGGGCGCACTGGCGACCAGGTGGCCAAGGTGATGATGGAACAGCTCGGTCATGAAGAAGTCATTGACCGCCAGGGAAAGCGGGTCAAGCAGGAATCGTTCAATTCTATCTACATGATGGCCGATTCCGGCGCGCGCGGTTCGGCGGCGCAGATTCGTCAGCTGGCCGGGATGCGCGGCCTGATGGCCAAGCCAGACGGGTCGATTATCGAAACGCCAATTACCACCAATTTCCGCGAAGGCCTGAACGTTCTGCAGTACTTCATTTCAACGCACGGCGCGCGTAAGGGCCTGGCCGATACCGCGCTGAAGACCGCCAACTCCGGTTATCTGACGCGGCGTCTGGTGGACGTGACGCAGGATCTGGTCGTGACCGAAGAGGATTGCGGCACCGAAAACGGCGTGACCATGAAGGCGTTGATCGAGGGCGGTGAAGTGATCGAGCCTTTGCGTGAGCGGATTCTCGGGCGCGTGGCTATCATTGATGTGGTCGATCCGGAAACCGATGCAACGGTGATCGAGGCGGGTACGTTGATCAACGAGGATCTGTGCGATCTGATCGAGCGGATCGGCGTCGATGAAGTGAAGGTGCGCACGCCGTTGACCTGTGATACACGCTATGGTCTGTGTGCCAAGTGCTACGGGCGCGATCTTGGGCGCGGCGCCCTGGTTAACGTCGGCGAGGCTGTGGGCGTCATTGCGGCGCAGTCGATTGGAGAACCGGGTACCCAGCTGACCATGCGGACCTTCCACGTGGGCGGTGCGGCATCACGTGCTGCCGTGGCAAGCCATGTTGAAACCAAGAGTGCTGGTGTGGTGCGCTTTACCGTTTCAATGCGCTATGTGACCAGCGCCAAGGGCGAAAAGATTGTCATTACCCGTTCTGGTGAGGTGCTGATTACCGACGAAAACGGGCGCGAGCGTGAACGGCATAAGGTACCCTACGGCGCCACGCTGCAGGTCAATGATGGGCAGCAGGCCAAGGCCGGAACCAAGCTGGCGACCTGGGATCCGCATACCCGGCCGATCATCGCCGAGTACTCCGGTCAGGTGAAGTTCGAGAACGTCGAAGAGGGCGTGACCGTTGCCAAGCAGATTGATGAAGTGACCGGGCTGTCGACTCTGGTTGTGATTGATCCGAAGCGTGGAGGCAAGACGCCGAGCAAGGGGCTGCGTCCGCAGGTCAAACTCTACGACGCCAATGGCGAGGAAGTACGCATGCATGGCAGTGAGCACGCCGTGACGATCACCTTCCAGGTCGGTACGATCATCACCGTACTTGACGGGCAGCAGATTTCGGTCGGCGATGTGTTGGCGCGCTTGCCGCAGGAATCGGCGAAAACCCGCGATATTACAGGCGGTCTGCCGCGTGTTGCCGAACTGTTCGAGGCGCGTACGCCCAAGGACGCCGGCATGCTGGCCGAATTTACCGGAACCATTTCCTTCGGTAAGGATACCAAGGGCAAGCAGCGCCTGGTGATCACCGACATGGAAGGGGCAACGCACGAGTACCTTATTCCGAAGGATAAGCATGTGCTGGTGCATGACGGTCAGGTTGTCAATAAGGGTGAGATGATCGTCGATGGTGCGCCTGATCCGCACGACATCCTGCGTCTGCAGGGTGCCGAGGCTCTTGCCGTTTATATCACCGACGAGGTGCAGGACGTCTACCGGCTGCAGGGCGTCAAGATCAACGACAAGCATATCGAAGTGATCGTGCGTCAGATGTTGCGCCGTGCGCTGGTTGTCGACCCCGGCGATACGAAGTTCATTCGTGGCGAACAGGTGGAGAAGGCGCATCTGCTCGACGAGAACGACCGCATGCAGACCGAAGCGAAACTGCCGGCTACTTACGAATCGGTTCTGCTGGGCATCACCAAGGCTTCGCTGTCTACCGATTCCTTCATTTCGGCGGCGTCTTTCCAGGAAACAACGCGAGTACTTACCGAAGCTGCCATCATGGGCAAACGGGACGAACTTCGCGGTCTCAAGGAGAACGTGATCGTCGGGCGCCTCATACCCGCCGGTACCGGTCTGGCGTACCACCGGATGCGCAAGAGTGGCGGGACGCCGAGTTTCGAGCCGGTGCTGCAGGAAAGCGCCGTCGAGCCTGAGGCGGGCGAAGATGGCGTGCAAGATGTATCGATGGGTTGACTTGGGGTCTGATAATACATAGAATCGCGAGTCTTTGTCGGCTTGGGCTAATCATTGCCCTTGTCTGTTATAAAAATCGCTAAGGCGGCATTGCGTCCGCCTTGGTTTTTTTGCGGGCGATCCGTTCAGCAATGAACGCTCGCCGCAGAGAATTTAGGGATAGAAATATGCCAACCATTAACCAGCTTGTGCGTAAACCCCGTGAGGCTGTGCGTAGCAAGAGTAAAGTTCCTGCGCTGGAGAATTGTCCGCAAAAGCGTGGGGTGTGTACCCGTGTATATACGACGACCCCGAAGAAGCCGAACTCTGCTTTGCGGAAAGTGTGCAAGGTCCGGTTGACGAACAGTTTCGAGGTGATTTCCTACATCGGTGGTGAAGGCCACAACCTGCAGGAGCACTCGGTGGTTCTGATTCGTGGTGGTCGTGTCAAGGACCTGCCGGGTGTGCGTTACCACACCGTGCGCGGTTCGCTCGATACCCAGGGTGTCAAGGATCGCAAGCAGAGTCGTTCCAAGTACGGTGCCAAGCGTCCGAAGGCGGCCTGATCGTCCGCCTGAGTAAGTGGCTGCTCAAATGGGTGGCCGTGAGGATGGCGCACGGTGCGTCTCCTCGACTGAATTGAATTTATGAGAGGTTGTTATGCCACGTCGTCGTGAAGTGCCCAAGCGCGATATTCTGCCGGATCCGAAATTTGGCAATGTCGAAGTTTCCAAATTCGTCAATACCATCATGATGAGCGGCAAGAAGTCGGTTGCCGAGCGGATCGTGTATGGGGCCTTTGATATCATTGCTGGCAAGGGCGGGAAGGATCCGATCGAGGTTTTCGGCCTGGCGATGAATAACGTCAAGCCGCTGGTCGAAGTCAAGAGTCGTCGTGTGGGCGGCGCCAATTACCAAGTCCCCGTCGAAGTGCGTCCGAGCCGCCGTATGGCGTTGGCTATGCGCTGGTTACGCGAATCAGCGCGCAAGCGTTCGGAAAAATCAATGGGTCAGCGCTTGGCGGCGGAGTTGCTGGAAGCCGCGGAAAACCGTGGTGGCGCTGTGAAGAAGCGTGACGAAGTGCACCGTATGGCGGATGCCAACAAGGCGTTTGCCCATTTCCGTTTTTAAGCTGTTGTTAATTGCGTCGCAGGTGTCTGCGGCGCTCGTTCTTTATTAGCGAAGGTTTTTACTGTGGCACGCAAAACACCTATTGAGCGCTACCGCAATATCGGTATCAGCGCGCACATCGACGCCGGCAAGACAACGACGACCGAGCGTATCCTTTACTACACCGGGGTCAATCACAAGGTTGGCGAAGTTCATGATGGTGCGGCGACCATGGACTGGATGGAGCAGGAGCAGGAGCGGGGTATCACCATTACCTCAGCGGCGACGACCTGCTTCTGGAAGGGCATGGAGATGCAGTTCCCGGAGCATCGCTTCAATATCATCGATACGCCGGGACACGTGGATTTCACCATCGAGGTTGAGCGTTCGATGCGCGTTCTCGATGGTGCATGCATGGTCTACTGCGCCGTGGGCGGTGTGCAGCCGCAGTCGGAAACCGTTTGGCGTCAGGCCAACAAATACAAGGTTCCGCGCCTGGCCTTCGTAAACAAGATGGACCGCCAGGGTGCGGACTTCTTCAAGGTTGTCGGCCAGATGCAGACGCGCCTGAAGGGTAACCCCGTGCCAGTGGTTATTCCGATCGGCAAGGAAGACACCTTCGCGGGTGTGGTTGATCTCGTTAAAATGAAAGCCATTTTCTGGGACGAGGCTTCCCAGGGGATGAAGTTCGAATATCGCGATATTCCTGCTGATCTGCAGGCTGTGGCCGACGAATGGCGTGCCAAGATGGTTGAGTCGGCGGCCGAGGCTTCCGAAGAATTGATGAACCAGTACCTCGATGCCGGTGATCTGACCGAGGCGGAGATCATCAAGGGGTTGCGCACGCGTACCATCAATTGCGAAATCCAGCCGATGTTGTGCGGCACGGCCTTCAAGAACAAGGGCGTGCAGCGCATGCTTGACGCTGTCATCGAGTTGTTGCCGTCGCCGGTGGATATCCCTGCCGTGACCGGTGAGGACGATGATGGCAAGCCGGCGACGCGCGACGCGTCGGACAATGCCAAATTCTCGGCCTTGGCCTTCAAGCTGATGACCGACCCGTATGTCGGTCAGTTGACCTTCATTCGTGTCTATTCGGGGGTGCTGAAGTCCGGCGATACCGTTTATAACTCGTTCAAGGGCAAGAAAGAGCGGATTGGCCGTGTGCTGCAGATGCACGCCAACAACCGCGAGGAAATCAAGGAAGTTCTGGCGGGCGACATTGCCGCCTGTGTCGGCCTGAAGGAAGTGACGACAGGCGAAACTCTATGTGATCCGGCGGCTGTCATTACGCTTGAGCGTATGGTGTTCCCGGAACCGGTGATTCATATTGCTGTTGAGCCGAAGACCAAGGCCGACCAGGAAAAGATGG
>CAYTWY010000100.1:0-6637 GCA_964440925.1 uncultured Propionivibrio sp.
CGTGTTCCAGAAAATCGCGGCCTTTGTGGAGAAGTTCAAAGGCGTGGGTGGGCAGCTCTGAGGAATCAATATGACCAAGCTTCCTATCAACCTCACCGACCTGCTGCGCCAGCGCACGGTCGAGGGCGAGCGTAGCCTCGCCAGCATCTTCGGGGCTGGATACCTGACGGCAACTGTTAAGCAGCACCATGAGGTTATGAAAGCCAGCTTTAATTGTTGCCAACTTAATTAAAGAGTGCTTTAATTTGATGGCGCTCTACTAAAGGCAGCTTTCAATGACACGCACCACCGGGACCTATTCGATTTCTACGACGCTGGGCGAATCCGTGCGTGCATTCGTGCCCCATGCGTTGCCGCCGTCTGATCCAGCCCTGTCCCCCGAAGTATTCACCAACCTCAACCGGCAAGCCGAATTGGTGCTTGCACGTTTGGCGGGCGTGTCTGGCTTGGTGCCGTCGGTAGATTGGTTGTTGTACAGCGCCATCCGCAAGGAAGCCCTGCTCACATCGCAGATCGAGGGTACACAGGCCACGCTGACCGATCTCTTCGACGAAGAGGCCGGCTTCAAAGTCAGCAACACCGATGATGTGGAAGAGGTCACCAACTACCTCCGTGCTTTTCGCTGGACGCAGGAGCAACTGCGCGATCCCAAAGGGTTGCCCATCAGCGTACGGCTGTTGTGCGAGGCACACCGTCGCCTGCTGGAAGGTGCCCGCGGTGCAGGCAAGCAACCGGGCGAGCTGCGTCGGTCACAAAACTGGATCGGTGGCACACGGCCCGGCAATGCGGTTTTCGTAACTCCACCGCCGGAGCGCGTTCCCACGCTGTTGGCCGATATGGAACGGTTCATTCATGACACGGCGACGGATTTGCCGCCGATGGTTAAGGTAGCGCTCATCCACGCGCAGTTTGAAACTATCCACCCCTTTCTCGACGGCAACGGACGCATTGGCCGCCTGCTGATCGCAGCGCTGTTTGAGCATTGGGGACTGCTGTCCGAGCCTTTGATGTACCTCAGCGGTTACCTCAAGCAACACCAGACGGAGTATTACCGTCGCCTGTCGGCTATCCGCACAGATGGCGATTGGGAGTCTTGGGTCAGATTCTTTCTGGAAGGCGTGGCAATCGCTGCGGGCGACGCCGAAAAAAACATCATTGAAGTGGCCAGTCTCGTGGCTACAGATCGCAGACGCTTGTTGCAATCCACCAAGGCCGGTCAGGCGAGCTATCGGCTGTTCGAGATACTGCCCATGAAGCCGCGCTTCACCATCGAACGTGTTCGCCAGCAACTGGACACCAGCTTCCCTACCGCAACGGCAGCGGTCAAGGTACTGGAAGAGTTGGGCATCGTGACGGAGATGACCGGGCAGAAAAAGAACCGGAGTTACAGCTATCAGGCCTACGTTGAACTGCTCTCTCGGTAACAAACACCCGCAAACCTGCAGGAGTGCGATCTAATCCAGATAGACGGTTTTTCGGGTGGCAACCATCCGCCACGACCATTCCAAAGCCCGGACATGCTCCGGGTTTTTCTTGCACGCGACGTTCCCCCGTTGTGTCCCTCGCGCATCGGCATGCCGGTGATTGTGCCAATGGCGTGTACTATCTGCCTTCGCTCATTCAAGAAAAGCCCTTTCCGCATGCAAAGAGAAGTCCAGGAACCGCTCAGAAACGCCATTGTGGCCGCCGTACAATTGCCGAACGTGAGCGACATTGAGTTTGACGCGTCGCTGACCGAGCTGCGCGAGCTGGCAAAAACGCTGGGCTTTGTCGTCGTGCACAGCTTCATCCAGAAGCGCGCCGGGTTCGACAAGACCGCCTATCTGGGCGTTGGAAAGCGCGAAGAAATTCGCTGTTTCGTGAACAGCGAAGGCGCTGACGAGACGCTGGATGACGCCACGCAAAGCTCCACGGCGGCGGGTGAAGCGGTTGAAGTGCTTTTTGTCGATCATGAAATTTCCCCGTCGCAAGCGCGCAATCTGGAAAAGGAAGTCGGCTGCCAGGTGATGGATCGCACCATGGTCATCCTCGAAATCTTTCACCGCAACGCCCGCTCGCGCGCCGCCCGTGCCCAGGTCGAGATCGCCCGCCTCGGCTACATGGCACCGCGCTTGCGCGAAGCGGCGAAACTGGCCGGGCCGCAAGGCCGCCAGCGCAGTGGCCTCGGTGGCCGGGGAGCCGGTGAGTCGCACACCGAAATGGATCGCCGCAAGATTCGTGACCGCATCGCCGAACTGCAACTGGAAATTACCGCCATGGATGTCGAGCGCAAGACGCAGCGCGCTCGTCGCCAGGGGCGTCAGGAACTGGCCGGCGTGGCGCTGGTGGGCTATACCAACGCCGGCAAATCGACGCTGATGCGCGCCCTGACCGGCAGTGAAGTGCTGGTCGCCAACAAACTCTTCGCCACCCTCGACACCACCGTGCGCGCGCTCTACCCGGAAAGCGTGCCGCGCGTGCTGGTCAGCGACACCGTCGGTTTCATCAAGAACCTGCCGCACGGACTGGTCGCCTCCTTCAAATCCACCCTCGAAGAAGCGCTCGACGCCGAACTGCTGCTGCACGTCATCGACGCCAGTGATCCCGGATTCGAACGCCAGCTCGAAGTCACCGACAAAGTGCTCGACGAGATCGGCGCGCAGGATGTTCCGCGCCTGCATATCTTCAACAAGATCGACCACGTTGGCGATGCTGCCGCCCAGGAAGAATGCGCCGCCGCGCTGCGCGTCCACTACCCGGAGTGTGTCGTGATGAGCGCCCGTCGTCCGGACGATGTCGCCCGTCTGCGCGCCACGATCATCGCCTTTTTCCAGCGTGATCTGGTCGAAGACGAATTGTTTCTCCCCTGGTCGGCGCAGCAACTGCGCGGCGAAATCTACGCCCGCTGCGAAGTCCTCGGCGAACGTGCTGACGGCGATGGCGCCTTCTTCCGCGTGCGCACCGAGCAAGCCACCCTGAGCAGTCTGCGCGAACAACTGGCCGCGTAAAAAACCGGCCTGCAACGCCCGTCAATCGGCGATCTCCAGAGGTATGTCTGGAGATAGCCGATTTTATTGGGCTGCAGGGCAGTATGGTGGCGCGGGCATTCACCGGGCGGTCCCGGATACATTACACTGCGTCGTCAATCTCTTTAATGTACATTCGCGCCTTTGTGGATGCTTGGCCGAACACGGCAGAACTACATTTATGGAAATCACCGCATTCAACGCCCTTGCCTGTCCATTGGACGGCAAGCCCTTGCAACGCCAAGGGGCTGGGTGGCGTTGCACTGACGGGCATCATTTTGATCTGGCCAGTCAGGGCTATCTTCACCTGTTGCCGGTACAGAACAAGCGCTCACGCGATCCGGGCGACAGCAAGGTGATGGTGGCGTGTCGTCGGCGCTTTCTCAACGCGGGCTATTATCAGCCGATTGCCGAGGCCACGGCACGCGCGGTTTTGCGCGATGCGGCGCCCGGTGCGACGCTCCGCTGTCTCGATGCGGGTTGCGGGGAAGGCTATTATCTGCGCCAGCTGGCGGCGGCCGGGAGCGAGGTCGGGCGTCTGGCGCTGATCGGGCTGGATATCTCCAAGTGGGCGGTTCTTGCGGCGGCCAAACAGGAGCGACGGATGGCCTGGGTGGTGGGCAGCAATGCCAATTTACCGGTGCTGTCCGGTACGCTGGATCGCGTCTTGTGCCTGTTCGGTTTTCCTGTTCCCGCCGAATTTGCGCGGGTGCTCAAGGTGGGTGGGCAACTGCTGCAGGTTGATGCCGGTGCCGACCATTTACGGGAACTGCGGGAGATCATCTACCCCAGCCTGAAAGCCGAGCGTCCCGGCGCGGCGGCGGTGCCGCCCGGTTTTGCCCGTTTGCCTGACGAGACATTGCGCTATGCCGTGGAGATCAACGGCCAGGAGACGCTGGCCGATCTGCTGGCCATGACGCCGCACCTCTATCGCGCCAGTGCCGAGGGGCGGGCGCGGGCGGCGGCCTTGCCGTCGCTGACGGTCACCGTCGATGTCCGTCTGAGCCGCCTGCTCCGGACGTAAGCCGCGCTGGCCTGACACCGGCGCTTGAGCGGCCAGCCAGCAGAAACCGGCCCAATTTGCTATCCTCTCCGGGTCGCTGTTCTGCCCGCAAGGATGTCGCATGTTTTACGGAGTTACGGATATCCCGACGTTCATCGCCGGAACCATTTTCATCGTTTTGTTGCCCGGCCCGAATTCGCTGTACGTGATGTCGGTGGCCTCGCGTCTGGGTGTGGCGGCAGGTTACCGGGGGGCGTGCGGGATTTTTGTCGGTGATGCCATCCTGATGCTGCTCTCGGCCACCGGGGCGGCGTCGCTGTTGCAGACCCATCCAGCAGTCTTCATGGCCATAAAATATGCCGGGGCGCTCTATCTGGCCTGGATGGGCGTCGGCCTGCTGCGCTCCGCGCTGGCGATCTGGCGTCGGCAGGGTTTGCCTGCGGCGGCGGATCACACGTCGGCTGTCGATGCCTCGCGCCCCTTCCATACGGCGCTGATCATCAGCCTGATGAACCCGAAGGCGATCCTGTTTTTCGTTTCCTTCTTCATCCAGTTTGTTGATCCGGCCTATGAATACACGGTGCTGTCGTTCTGCATCCTGGGCGTGATTGTCCAGTTCTTCAGCGCCATGTATCTCTCGTTGCTGATTTTCTGCGGGGCGCATCTGGCCATGCAGTTCCGTCGCCGTCGCCGCTTCTCGGCACTGGCCACCGGCGGCGTTGGCGGCCTGTTCATCAGTTTCGGAGCCAAGCTGGCCAACGCGACACTGGGCTGATGCTTCCCGCAATGGCGCGAGCGGGAAGCCTCTGGCTTATCGGCTGGCGATGCCCAGGCGTTTGCAGATTTCCAGCGTCAATGCCGACTGGTTCATGGAATAGAAATGCAGCCCCGGTGCGCCGCCGGCCAGCAGGCGCTGGCATAGCTCGGTGACGACATCCAGACCGAAATCACGGATGGCGTCGCTGTCGTCGCCAAAGCCTTCGAATTTACGCCGCATCCAGCGCGGCAACTCGGCACCGCAGGCATCGGAGAAGCGCGCCAGTTTGGAGAACACGGCAATCGGCATGATGCCCGGAATAATCGGGATGTCGACGCCCAGCGCACGGGCTTCGTCGACAAAGTGGAAATAGGCGTCGGCGTTGTAGAAGTACTGGGTGATGGCCGAGTTGGCTCCGGCCTTGACCTTGCCGACGAAGGCGGCCAGGTCGTCGCGTGGGTTGCGCGCCTGCGGGTGCCATTCGGGATAGGCGGCGACGTCGAGATGAAAATGGTCGCCGGTTTCCGTGCGGATGAATTCAACGAGTTCGTTGGCATAGCGGAACTCGCCGGTTTCGGCCATTCCGGAGGGCAGGTCGCCACGCAGGGCGACGATGCGCCGGATACCAGCGGCCTTGTATTCCATCAGGATTTCGCGGATGTTGTCGCGCGTCGAGCCGATGCATAAAAGATGCGGCGCGGCATTGAAGCCCTCGGCCACCATTTCCTTGACGATGGCGAAGGTGCGCTCCCGCGTCGATCCGCCTGCGCCAAAAGTGACCGAGAAGAATTCCGGCTTGAGCACCGCCAGCTTCCCCCGCACCGCGCGCAACTTCTCAACGCCGTCAGGCGTTTGCGGCGGAAAGAATTCGACGCTTAGATTCAGTGAGGAGTGAGGAGTGAGGAGTGAGGAGGTCATGGGGTTTCTGATCGCTTCAAAGAGTTGATAAGGCCGTTGAGCAGGCCAAAGAGATCACTGATGCTTTGTTCCAGGTCGGTGTTGTCCTTGGTATAGCCGAGTTCAGTTGCAACGACCAGTTGCGTGTCGATTTCGCTCAGCGAACCGCGTGCAATGCCCAGGAAATGCAGAAATTCTTTCTGGCCTAAACGAGCAGCGCCTTCGGCGATGTTCGATGGAACAGAAATCGCGGCGCGGCGCATTTGTGCGCTGAGACCCAAACGTTCAGAGTCGGGAAACGCCGAAGTCAGCCGATAAACTTCCTTGACGAGCTGGATGGCATGCTGCCAGGCCAGCAGGTCACGGTGTTTTCTCCTCACTCCGGACTCCCGACTCTTCACTGCCTTAATACCGGTAGTGCGCAGTCTTGTACGGGCCTTCAACCGGTACGCCGATGTAGGCGGCTTGTTGCGGGCTGAGGACAGACAGTTGCGCGTTGAGCTTCTTCAATTGCAGGCGAGCCACTTTTTCGTCGAGGTGCTTGGGTAGCACATAGACGCCGATCGGATAGTTTGCCGTTTGGGTGAACAGCTCGATCTGGGCGATGGTCTGGTTGGCAAAGCTCGATGACATGACGTAGCTCGGGTGGCCGGTGGCGCAGCCGAGATTGACCAGGCGACCCTTGGCGAGCAGGATGATGCGGTTGCCGGACGGCATGACGACATGGTCGACCTGTGGCTTGATTTCTTCCCAGGTGTATTTCTCGATGGAGGCGACGTCGATTTCGCTGTCGAAGTGGCCGATGTTGCAGACGATGGCCTGATCCTTCATCCTGATCATGTGCTCGTGCGCGATGACGTGGAAGTTGCCGGTGCAGGTGACGAAGATGTCGCCCTTGTCAGCGGCATAGTCCATGGTCACGACACGATAGCCTTCCATCGCGGCTTGCAGAGCGCAGATCGGATCGACTTCGGT
>CAYTWY010000101.1:0-6598 GCA_964440925.1 uncultured Propionivibrio sp.
CGTCTAGTTTCACAAGGGGTTTTTCTTACGATAACGAGGGGCTGAAGCGCGCCATGGATTCCCTTTCAACGATTGCCGAGGTGTTGCGCGCGGCGGCGTTTGCCGCCGAGAAACACCGGAATCAGCGGCGCAAGGATGCGCAGGCTTCGCCGTACATCAATCATCCGATTGCGCTGGCGTGCGTGCTGGCGAACGAGGGGCAGGTGAGCGATCCGCAGGTGCTGTGCGCGGCGCTGTTGCACGATACGCTTGAAGACACGGAAACGACGCCTGACGAGTTGCGCCAGGCGTTCGGCGAGGTTGTCGCCGGCATCGTCGGCGAGGTGAGTGACGATAAATCGTTGCCCAAGGCCGAACGCAAGCGTCTGCAGGTCGAGCATGCGCCGCATGCTTCGGCGCAGGCCAAACTGGTCAAGCTGGCGGACAAGATCTGCAACGTGCATGACCTGCTGGTTTCTCCTCCAACCGGCTGGTCGCTGGCACGGCGACAGGCGTATTTTGACTGGGCGGCAGAGGTGGTGGCCGGGGTGCGCGACGTTCATCCCGGTCTGGCGGCGATGTTCGACCGTCTGTACGCGCGCCGGCCTTCCTGATTGTGGCTTTTCTGCCGATGAGTTCCGCCCTGCCGAATTCATCTTCGCCGCGCTATCGCGGCCGTTTCGCCCCGTCACCAAGCGGCCCCCTGCACTTCGGTTCTCTGGTCGCTGCGCTCGGCAGCTATCTCGATGCGCGCGCGCAGGGCGGTGAGTGGCTGCTGCGCATCGAGGATGTCGATATGCCGCGCACGGTGCCGGGGACGGCCGATGGCATTCTGCGTACGCTTGAAGGGCTGGGTTTCGAGTGGGATGGCGAGGTGCTCGTGCAGAGCCGGCGGCTGGATGCCTACCATGCCGCGCTGGTGCGCCTGCAGGTCAACGGTGACGTGTATCCCTGCGCCTGTTCGCGCAGCGAGATCGCGGCGGTGACGACACGCAGGTCGATCGACGGCGGTCTGTGCTATCCGGGGACGTGCCGGGAGGGGCTGGGCGAAGGGCGGAGCGCGCGCGCCTGGCGGCTGCGCGTGCCTGACCGGGAGTGGGTCTGGAGCGATCGTATTCAGGGCGAGGTGCGGCAGAATCTGCAGCGGGATGTCGGCGACTTCGTTCTGTTGCGTGCCGACGGGCAATATGCCTATCAGTTGGCGGTAGTGGTCGATGATGCGGCGCAAGGGGTTAACGCGGTGGTGCGCGGTGTCGATCTGCTCGACTCGACGCCACGTCAGATGTGGCTGCAGCAGTGTCTCGGCCTGTCGACACCGAGCTATGCGCATTTGCCGGTGGTTGTCGATGGGCGCGGCGAAAAACTCTCCAAACAGACGCGGGCGACACCGGTCGATGTCCGCGCCGGCAGCGCCGTGCTTGTCGCGGCGGCCCGGTTCCTCGGCCAGGAAGCGCCGGAAGATCTTTCCGTGGCGCCGTTGCGTGACTTCTGGTACTGGGCCATCGCGCACTGGTCGATGGCGCGGGTGCCGGCAGTGCGCGCAATTTTTCCTGGCGCGATGGTATTTCAGGCGCCTTGTGCTAGCTTGAAGGAACGCCATGCCGGAACGGATACTTGCTGATGGAAGCGCGGCGGAAGGGCAAACTCGGTTATTTCTCTTGGCATGAGGGGAAGGAACGCCGGATTCTGATTCTGGCGGTGATGCTTTTCGTCGCTGTCTGGGGCGGCATCTCTTGGTTTCTGGCCAGGGATTTCGTCGGCGAGAGATCGCAACGGCTGATCGAGCGCGAGCAGGAAATCGCGACAGCCACAGCCGCCTCTATCGGAACCCATATCGGCCTGACGCTGGCGCAGATGCGTACCGTGCCGCAGGTGCTGGCCAGGCAGCCGGAGATCGAAAAGCCACTGGCGCGCATGGGCGGCCGGGTGGCGCCGGCGCGTCTGCCGCCGGCACAGCTGCGCGCGGTGCTGGCGCAATACCCCGATGTCGTTTTCCTGGCGCGTCAGCTCGAAGCGCTGGTGACGGAGCTGAACATCGATCGCGTCCTGGTGATCAACGCCGCCGGCGATTGCATCGCTTCGGGCGGATTCGCTGCCGAGACTTCGCCGACCGGAACCAATTATGCCGACCGCCTGTATTTCCAGATGGCCAAGGAGAGTGGAAACGGGCGGCAGTTCGCCGTCGGGCGTACAACCGATGTGCCGGGCATTTTCTATTCGTCGGCGGTCATGCGTGGCGGAGTGTTTCTCGGTGCGGTGGTGATCAAGATCGATTTGCCGCATCTGTTCGGCCGGCTGGCCGATCCCAACCTGTTCGTCACCGATGAGCTTGGCGTTGTCGTGGCGGCCGGCGATCGGGCCTACTACATGCATGCCACGCCCGGTGCCGGGGTGGCCGGGCTGTCGCCGGACGAGCGCGAGAGCCGTTATCGGCGCCAGGAATTTCCATCGCTGGAGATAACGCCATTTACTTTCGCCGGTTTGTCGCTGACGCGCCTGAGCGGGCGCGAGGCGCCGATGCTGGGCGCGGTGTCTGGCGCCCAGACCGATCTCCTCAAGGTATGGGTCTACCGCGATCTGTCGGAGTTGTCGCCGATCGGGCGCGAGGGGGCGCTGGTTTTCGTCCTCCTGTTCCTGGTTGGCGGTTTTTCCTGGGCGGCGATTCTCGCCGGGTGGTTGCACTTCCGGCGCGATCAGGCGTACCGGCGTGAAATTACCCGGATTAACGACGAATTGCGCCGGGCCAATGAGGAATTGCAGGTGCAGGCGCGTTTCGATGCCCTGACCGGATGCTGTAACCGACGCTATTTCTGGGAGGAGCTGACGCTGGAAATGCGCCGCGCCAAGCGCTTTTCCCTGCCCCTCTGTCTTGTCGTTCTCGATATCGATCATTTCAAGCAGGTGAATGACGTTTATGGTCATGCCTGCGGCGATGCTCTGCTTCAGTCGTTTGTCCGTGTCGTTCAGCACACCCTGCGTTCTTCCGATCTGCTCGGACGTATCGGTGGCGAGGAGTTCGCCATCATGATGCCGCAGACGTCTCTGCCCGGTGCGGTCGATGTGGCCGAGCGGGTACGGGCGGCAATTGCCGATGCCCGTGCGTTTTGCGGTGAAAATTCCGTAAGCATGACGGTCAGCTGCGGTGTGGTGCAGTGGCGTGGCGAGGGCGAGAGTATCGAAGCGCTGATCGCGCATGCCGATGAAGCGATGTATGTCGCCAAGCGCGGCGGGCGCAATCGCGTGTGTGCCGAAAGCGAGGATTTCTCCGGCGCGCTTTGATGCCGGCAGATACCTGCCGGCGGCAGCGGGGCTGGCATGTCGCCCTGCCCCTGACGTATAGTGTCGTCCTTTATTTCCTGGCCGTATGGCTCGCCGCGTAAATGGAGGATGGCATGAAAAAAATTCTGGCTGTGTTTCTCGTATGGAGCCTGACGTCGTGTGTTGCGAATGCCGGAGAACTGGATGCCTTTGTCGGCAAGTCGGGCAAGCTCGACATTGCCGGGGGTACGGCACACATTCCGGTGATGAATGACGCGGCCAAGCGCATCATGCGCGCCAATCCGAAAATCCGCATCAGTGTGGCGGCGGGCGGTTCTGGCGTGGGCGTGCAGAAAGTCGGCGAGGGTCTGGTGGATATCGGCAATACCGGGCGTCCGCTGAGCGATGAGGAAGTCGCCAGATACGGCCTGCAGTCGTTTGCCTTTGCCATCGACGGGGTGGCCGTGGTGCTGCATCCGAAGAATCCGCTGGTCAATCTGACGGCGGCGCAGATCCAGGAAATTTTTTCCGGCCAGATCACCAACTGGAAAAGTCTGGGTGGGCGGGATGCCGGGATTCATCTCTATACCCGCGACGAGGCCAGCGGTACCCGCGAGGTGTTCTGGGAGAAACTGCTGAAGAAGTCGGCCATCGCCGAAACAGCCAACGTCGTGGCCTCGAACGGGGCGATGAAGTCGGCGCTTGCCGGCGATCCGGATGGCATCGGCTATGTCTCGATCGGGCATATCGATGCGACGGTCAAGGCCCCGACGCTGGACGGTATTGCGCCGACCCAGGATAACGCCCGCTCCGGGAAGTATCCGATTGTGCGCAAGCTCTACATGAATACCAAAGGTGCGCCGCAAGGGCTGGCGGCCGCCTTCATCACGTACGTGATGGGGCCGGAAGGCGTCAAGATGACCCGTGCGGCCGGCTACCTGCCGCTGACCGGCAAGTAGACCGCGCGCGGTTTGCCGGGTTGTTCCGAAGCCATGAGGGTGCGCGGCAGCGTTTCGTCCAGTCGCCTCGCTGAACGTCTGCTGGCCTGTGCCGCCGCCGTTTCCGTCGGGGCGGTGCTGTCCATCCTCGGCTTCCTGTTGTGGTTTTCCCTGCCGCTGTTCGAGGGCGGTCAGCTGGGTGCACTGTTTTCCTGGCACTGGCGGCCGCTGCAGGGGGATTTCGGTATTCTGCCGATGCTCGTGGCCTCGCTGTGTCTGGCCGGGTCGGCGTTGCTGCTGGCCTATCCGCTGGCGCTCGGTGTTTGTTGTTTTGCCCACGGTATCGGGCCGGCATGGGCGGCGCGCCCCTTGCTCGGGCTGATCCGCTTCATGACTAGCGTGCCGACCGTGGTCTATGGGCTGGTTTCTGTTTTTCTGCTGGTGCCGCTCATTCGCAGCGGCTTTTCCGGTTCCGGATTCTCCTGGCTGGCGGCGCTGTTGACGCTGTCCACGCTGGTTTTACCGACCATTGTGTTGCTCATCGATGGCCCGCTGCGGCTGGTTCAGGAAGAAATCCACGCGAGTGCCGCTGCGCTCGGCATGACCCGCAGTCAGACGCTCGTGCACCTGACGCTGCCGCTGGCCCGGCAAGGTTTGCTGATGGCCGCTGCCCTCGGTTTCGGACGGGCGCTTGGCGATACGCTGATTCCCCTGATGCTGGCCGGCAATGCCCCGCAGTTGCCGCATTCGCTGCTCGATTCGATACGCACGCTGACGGCGCATATCGCGCTGGTCGTGGCGACCGATAGCCAGAGCGCGACATACAACTCGCTGTTTGCCTGCGGTCTCATCCTTTTCCTGATTTCGGCGCTGGTCAATCTCGGCCTGCGGCGGGTGCGGCATGGCTGAGGTCGGGCGCCGATTGGAGAAGCTGCTGGTCATTCTGGCCTGGAGCGGCGCGTTTCTGGTGCCGCTGGTGTTCGCTACGCTGTTTGTTTTTTTACTCTGGCGAGGTTTGCCGGGCTGGAACCTGGCGCTGTTTTTCGGCGACACCCCACCCCTGGACGCCTTGCTGTACGGTGCGCCGGTTTTTGAAGGCCTCTGGTCGGCCTGCCTCGGGACGTTGTATCTGGTCGGTCTGGCGGCGTTGCTGGCCATCCCTCTGGGCGTTGCCAGCGGCATTTTTCTCGCCGAGTACGCCAGTGGGCGCCGCAAGGCGGCGTTTGCCCTGTGCGTCGATCTACTGGCTGGCATTCCGTCCGTGCTCATGGGCTTGTTCGGCTTCGCCCTGATTCTCCTGTTGCGCAAGACCTGCGCGCTAGAGGCCAATACCGGGCTGCTGCTTTCGGCCTTCTGTCTGGCTTTGCTGATTCTGCCCTATCTGATCAGCAGCACACGCTTGTCCATCGAGTCCTTGCCTGCGACATTGAAACTGACCGGTGCCAGCCTCGGCCTCGGACGCTGGCAGGTGATCCGGCGCATCCTGTTGCCCGCTGCCGGACCGGGGATTTCCGGCGGTATCATTCTGGCACTCGGGCGGGCGGCGGAAGATACGGCGGTGATTCTGCTGACCGGCGTGGTGGCCAACGCCGGAACGCCGGATTCGCTGAACGGCAAGTACGAGGCCTTGCCTTTTCATATTTACTATCTGGCGGCCGAGTATCAGACGGCGGCCGAATTGACCCAGGCCTTTGCTGCGGCGCTGGTTCTGCTGGGCCTGACCGGGCTGCTGTTCCTTGTTGCGCGCCGCTTGCAGCGCGGGCTTGAGCGGCAATGGAAAACGGGGAAGATGAATTGACGACAACGGACAATCAGGCCATTCGTATCGAGAATCTGTCGGTGAGTTTTTCCGGCAAGACGGTCTTCAGCCATCTGAGTCTGGCGATTCCGCGCGGTGGGCCGACCTTTCTGCTCGGACGTTCGGGTTCGGGCAAGACGACGTTGCTGCGCGCGATCAACCGGCTCAACGAATGTTTTCCTGGTGGGGTGACGCAGGGCCGGGTGCAGTTGCGGCTGGCTGGCGCCTGGGTCGATGCCTATGCGCCGGGATTGGCTGTGGACGATTTGCGCCGTCGTGTCGGCATGGTTTTTCAATCGCCCAATGTGTTGCCCCTGTCGATCCTGCGCAATCTTGTCATGCCGCTTCGGGTTTCCCTGGGGCTCCCGGCGGCAGAAGCCGAGGCGCGCGCCGAGGAAGCCTTGCGCGAGGCGCACTTGTGGGATGAAGTCCGGGATCGTCTGGCTGATCCGGCCACGACGTTGTCCGGTGGGCAGCAGCAGCGCTTGTGTCTGGCGCGTGCGCTGGCGCTCAAACCGGAAATCCTGCTGCTGGACGAGCCGACCGCTTCGCTCGACTTCAAAGCCGCGCAGCTCATCGAAGAATTGCTGCTCGAACTGAAATCGCGTTACACCGTGCTGGTGGT
>CAYTWY010000102.1:0-6588 GCA_964440925.1 uncultured Propionivibrio sp.
AGCACTCGGCAGACGGCAGCCGTTTCCAGTAATCGATGAGGCGCCCGGCATCGCCGCGCCAGGCACCAAGGTTTTCCCGGTGCGCCTGGTGCTTGATCGCGTCCGCCGCCTCGGGTCGCAGCGCCTGATGTTTTTCCAGGAGCCGCGCCAGGCGCAGAACCTCGCCCCATTCCCCTTGCCCCTGACGGGCGCGCAGTTCCAGGCGGAGCGCCGCGACATGCCGTCCGGACAGTCGGTGCAGACGCGTCAGGGCATCAACAGCTTCGCCAAATTCGTGCCGTTCGAGGTGCATTTCCGCCGTCCGCATCAGACAGGCGGCCTGCAGTTGCGGATCGGCATCGACGGCGCGCGCCAGCCACTCGCGCACAGCCACCGTCTGCTCCAGCTGATGCGCGGCATGCGCCGCCAGCATCGCGGCCAATGCCGGCGCATGGCCTGCGGCGAAGGCGGCTTCTGCCCGCCGTAGTGCCTGACGGTAACGTCCTTCGAGCAGCAGACGCTGCGCCTGGCGGAAATGATCCGCGCCCTTCTCCTGTTCGCGGCGCCGGCGAAACATCCGCACCCGCGCCGGCAGGGCACGCATCAGCGCCACGGCACGCAGGACGCCATAAAACAGCAGGAAAGCGACCAGAGCGAGCAAAATCGCCAGCGTGAGCGACAGCTCGGTTCGATACGGCGGCGTCACCAGCAGGACGTAGCCGTCGTTGTACTGCAGCGCCAGCGCCACGCCGGTAGCCAACGCGAACAACAGCAGCACCCAGAACAGCCCTCTCATTGCGCGTCCTTGCCCAGTTTGAGGCTCTTGAGCGCCGACAGGCTTTCATTGAGATTCGGCAAGTCAACGCTGACTTCGCTCTGCCGCAAGGCAGCAAGCGCTGCCTGCGCCGTCTGCACCGTCTTCTCACGCAAGTCGAAATAGCGCTCGATCCAGCCCTGCGCCTGTTTCAGTTCATTGCGGAAAGTCCACGCATCGCGCGCCAGCAGCGCCAGCCGGGCATTGAGCAGGCGCAGCTTGAGATTCTCGCGCAGGAAGAAATCCTGCCCCGGCGCCAAAAGCGCCGGCTCATTGCGGTCAAAGCGCTGGATGCGGATCAGACCGCGCACCTCCGCCCAGCAGGACTGTGCCAGATGCCACCAGAAATCACGTGAAAGAATACTCGCCCCGACAACACCGGGAACAGCCGGCGACTCCTTTGCCGCCTCGGCTCGCGGCCGCCCATCGACCGCCAGCGGCAGGGCATCGACCGCTGCGGCGAGATTTTCCAGACGCATGCTGATTCCCGTCTGATCAACCAGGGGTAGCGCGCGCAAGCGCGCCAGGTCGCGCCCAAGCGCCTGGCGCAGGGCAGAAAACCGGGGGCGCCCGCTTCCGGCCAGGCGTGCCTCGGCCGCCTGCAGCGCCAGAATCGCCCCGGCCACATTGCCCGCCAGCTGCAATTGCTGCGCGGCGAGCGTCACGCCCTGTTCGATTTCGGCCAGCGCCCATTCTTCGCGGCTGCGTGCCAGTTCCTGATAAAGTTTTTCCAGCGTCGCCTGCTGGCTTTTCGATTCGGCAAGCTGACCTTCCAGTTCGCCCAGTCTCGCCTGCAGCACGCCGATCCGATCCTGCGCCTGACGCGCCAGGGTCTGGCTTTCGTGCGCCAGCGTGTCGCTCTCCGACAAACGTTTGGCCAGTTCCTGCTGCGTATCCGCCAGGCGTATCCGCGTCTCGATCCACTGCCAGCCGGCAAGACCCAGCGCCAGCAGGGCAACGATCAGCCAGGGGTTGCGCCACGCCGGAAATATCCGTTGCCGGAAAGTCGTAGATAGGCTTGCCGTGGTGGGTTGCGCTTCGACGGAATCATTCATGGGACGACCAGTTAAAAGCACACAAGCCATCGATGATACCGGCATCGGACGGCGCCGTCAGGACAACCCGGCGCAGCCCGAGAGCCGTCGCGGTCGCGAACAGGCGTAGGTGCGGCACGAATACCGGCAGGGCACGCAAGCGCTCACGCAGTTCAGTATCGAGCAAGGCCCACAAATGATGCAAACCTTCGCTGGACGACAGAGTCAGTGCATCGACGCTGTTGTTGCGCAGCAGCGACACCAGCGGGGTGCCATCTACCGGGGCCGAACGCTGGTAACAGCTCACACAGGCAATCTCGGCACCACGCTGGCGCAAGGTCTCGGCCAGCAGTTCGCGCCCCCCGTTACCGCGCAGAACCAGTATTTTCTTTCCGGCCACCCGCATGGACTGTAACTCGGGCAATTCAAGCAAGGCCTCCGAGTCGAAGCGTGACCGTGGCACCAGCACGTCCGCAATGCCAAAGGCGCGCAGACGCGCCGCCGTGCTTTGCCCGACCGCCACGGCGCGCAAGCCCGTCGGCCATGCCGCACGCGCCAGGATCAATGGCAGGCCGTAATCAACGGCATTCGGACTGATGAATATGACCATAGCAAAGGGTTCAAGCTCAGCGCATACCCGGCGTAGGGGTTCCGGATCGGCAACCGGCGCAATCGACAACAAGGGAAAGCGCAAGGGCTCACCGCCCTGTGCCGCAATCAAGGCCGCCAAGCGGTCAGCCTGGGCTTCCGGACGAGTCACCAGGATGCGTCGGCCAAGCAGCGGCGGATTCATGCGCGGGCAAGCGCAGAAAGGATGGCGTCGGCCCCGCGCTCACGCAAGGTCTGCGCCAAACGCTGACCCATCATCTCGGCCTCTTCCGGCGCACCAAGGACTTCGCCGCTGATCTGCGACTGGCCATCCGGCGTGGCAACAAAACCACGCAGCCACACCTGCGCGTCCCTGAGCGTCGCATACGCGCCCAGCGGCACCTGACAACTGCCCCCCAGCGCCCGCGAAAAGGCGCGTTCGGCGCACACACAGGCACGGGTCTCAGCATCGTTGAGCGGGGCCAGCCAGGCCACCAGATCACTGCGCCCGGAGAGTATCTCGATTCCCAGTGCGCCCTGCCCTGGGGCGGGAAGACACTGTTCTGGCGCGAGCAAGGTCCGGATACGCGCCTGCAGCCCCAAACGGATCAGCCCGGCCGCAGCCAGAATGATCGCATCGTATTGCCCGCCATCCAGCTTGCGCAAACGGCTATCCAGATTGCCGCGCAGAGACTCGATACGCAATTGCGGATAAACCGCACGCAGGATCGCCGCACGGCGCAGACTGGAGGTACCAACCACCGCCCCGGCCGGCAAGGCATCAAGATGGTCAAAACGATTCGAGACCAGCGCATCGAATGGCGTTTCGCGCGCCGTAATCGCCGTCAGCACGAAGCCCTCCGGCATCTCCATCGGCACATCCTTGAGTGAATGCACAGCCAGATCGGCGCGCCCCTCCTGCATGGCGACCTCGAGTTCCTTGATGAACAACCCCTTGCCGCCAATCTGCGCCAACGGACGATCGAGAATCTGATCGCCGGTCGTCGTCATCCCGAGAATATCTACGGTGCACGCCGGATACAGCACCAACAGCCGCGCCCGCACATGCTCAGCCTGCCACAGGGCCAGGCGCGACTCGCGCGAAGCAATGACGATGCGGGAAGGTTCGGAAGGGATTTTTTTCAAGGAAAACCCGGCAAGAAAAGCGCTCTGACCCCAAGGAAATCAGGCCGCATTCTAGCATGTCGACCGGCTTAAGCCTTTACCCGCCACACCCGGCAAGAGATGAGCGGAATCAATCGTCCTGCAAGCCGTAAAGGACAAACGGTGCCCAGTAGAAAGGGGAAACGAATTGCTTGCCCGCTAGTCCGCTCATCAATTCCCTTTTGGTCTGCGCCAGAGCCTGAGCATGCCCCTGGCCTGACTTGACCTTGGACCAGAAGCGCTTCATGAACACGGAAGTTCCTTCATCATCAATCGGCCACAGCGTCAAAATAGTGTCCCGGTTGCCCGCCACATACAAAGCGTAAGGCAGACCCTGCACCCCTTCGCCGCTGACAATTTTACCCAACCCGGTTTCACAGGCGCTCATCACCAGCAAATCACTCTTCAGATTGAAGGCTGGCCACTCCCCGGCGGTGATGAATCCGTCATTGCGCTCGTCGTTACCGGTCTTGCCAAGCAAAATGGCGCTCAGACTGGGAAAGCTGGTGTTCAGGATGCCATGCACAGCAAAATGCAGACGGCCGAAACGGGCCAGGCTCCCGGAATCCGACAACGCCCTCAGTCGGCTCTCACTGGCCTCTGCCTTGATCAGTTTCTGACCACCAACAATGGCATTCAGGCTGTTGACCTCATCCAGCGAAGATGCTTGAGCAACAAGGTTATGACACCCTATCCAACAATGGCATTCAGGCTGTTGACCTCATCCAGCGAGCAGGGCAGATTGGATGGCTTGATGTTCTGCATGTCGCGGAAAGCGTTGCTTGCCTGAACATCCATTGCCGGACTACCCAAATCGATGCTGCGATTGCCTGACAAGCGGATTGCTGTGCCACGGCCACGGCTGGCAAAACACGTCTCGTTGGCCGCTTTGGCATCATAAATTGCTCCCCCGACGGCAAGTAGCGCCTGCCGTTTATTGGCGTATTCAGCACGCTGGTACTCAACCTGCCGATCCTTGAGCAACTTGTACACCGACAGCGATTGCACCAGCGTAATCTGTTTTTGTGCGCCCAGAGGCTGCCCGTACCAAGGCAAAACATCCCAGGGCAGGACAGCCAGAATACCATCGGGAGAAAGAATCCATTTCCCGGCAGGGTTGATACTCGCCTCCAGTGGCTTGAGCAGCTTGTCGGAAAGCCACTGGCCATGCGAGGCCAGTGCCCTATCGCGGAGCGCGGCGAACCGGCCGGGCGAAATCGACAAGGCATCGGCGGGCTTTTCCCCGGCATCAGCCATATACAGCACATCATTCTTGTCGACCCAGGCGGAAACGACGCCGGACTTCGTGGCGTCGGAAAAATCCTCGGGCGTCGACAAAGCTACCAGCCAGCGCAAGCTGCTCGCACGCAGCAACAGTTCCTTGCCCAGATCGATGCGCAGGGTATTGATTCTGCCGGTATCGGAAAGTGTCAGGGCAACGCCCCAGCCTTTGTCGCCCAGCATCCAGGAGATGAATGTTCCCCCAGTCGGGATCAGCGCTTGTCCCTGTTGCAGTGAAACCGGGGCTACCGCAGTCATTGCCGCGTAGCGGGGATAGTCGGCGACCAGGCTTTTCTCCACGGCCTGCACTTCGGCCCTGACCCGATCACGCTCGCCGCGCAGACCGTATCGCTCATCATTGCTGGCGGCAACGGAAAGCTTGCTGTCGAGAAACTCCAGTTGCCCCCGCAAACTGGAGAGTTTGCTCGACAGCTCTGCCGGAATGCCGCTGCTGGCAATGGCTTTCCGCGCGGTAAGCTCCTCCAGCAAACTACGCGCCTTGCCACGCTCGGTAACATTCAGGAGTTCTTCCCGGTTACCGGGATCAACGCTCAGATCCCAAGCAAAACGATTGTAATGCCACTGGAACTGCGCCAACGCCGTGCTGCGTTCCTCGCGGCTCAATTCCTGATAGCCAACTGCCATGCGGTCGATAATGGCTAACGCCTCGCGCCGCAAATCGCGCGCCTCGGAAAAACGTTTTGCGGAAAAATAGCTATTCGCCAGATTACTCATGCTGCTCAAGGTGCTCGGATGCTCGGCGCCCAGCTTACTGCGCCGCAACGCCAAGGTCTCCTCGTACAGTTTGGTCGCCTCAGCATTGCGCCCCAGCGCGTTATAACTATTGGACAGATCGTTCATGCTGCGCAGGGTTTCCGGGTGATCTGCGCCCTGTTTTTCGGTCAGGATGGCACGAACCTGCTCATAAGCTCCGGCTGCCTCGGCATAACGCCCCGTCTGATATGCCTGTTTAGCTCGAACGGAAAGCGTTTTCCAGTTTGGCGATTGATTTTCCGTTTGAGCCTGCACGGGCAGCGAACACGACAGCACACCAGAGACCACGACACACCAGACGAAGGCGACAAGAGCCGCCAACCTGCTACTCGGAACAGCCGCCCGTTTGGCATTCAATCGCTTCATGATGATTCTTCTCCCTGATTGATCAACACCGTCCAACCCTCGTCGCGTATTTTTATAAGCTGTTCGAAACAGCAATCAACCGGCCTTCTCCTGCATCTATCAACCCAAAAACCATAACCATTACCGTACAGGCTCAGGTCAAATCAGCGTCCACTGCGAGAACGTCGCCGCCTGGCCATGCATTATGCCTTCGCCATCAACCAGATTCCACACCACCGCCTGCTCAATACGGAACCGTTTTCCTGTCGCTGAAATACGTACGCCAGCATAGTCGTCGATGAAGCCGTCGCGACTGACACGGGTGAGCAATTGCGCACGCTCGGCGCGGTTCATCGGCTCTGCCGAATAGCGCGATGGCAGCCGGGTGAAGGTCGCGAAATCCATTTCGAAGGCCTCCAGCGCAAGACGGTTGCCGTAGAAAAATACCGGGTCGGCCTCGGTACCGTGCGCGACGATCACCCGTGGCGCATTCCAGAAGCCCTCCGGCGAGGTGTCCGCCAGCAAGGGACGTCCAATCAGGCGCAGAAAGCTCTCGGCAATCACTGCCAGCCTGTCGTCAAAAGGTAATTTGTGGTTTTTACCGGTCAT
>CAYTWY010000103.1:0-6571 GCA_964440925.1 uncultured Propionivibrio sp.
CACCGCTCGGGCGCCCTGATTCCAGCGCCAGTTCCACTGCCACGATCACCGCGTCTGATTTTCCGATGCGCCTTTGACGCTGCTTTGAGGATTAAGCGCTGTCTTGTTTTTTTCTTATATTTCCATAATAATGGAAATATGGAAATGAACGGCGCCGCAGAGCTTCTTGCCGCCCTTGGGCAGGGCTCCCGTCTGGCTATCTTTCGCCTCTTGGTTGAAGCCGGTCCAGAGGGAGTTAACGCCAGTGTCATCGGCGAACGGCTGCGTATGCCTCCGGCCACACTTTCTTTTCATTTGACGCATTTGAGTCGGGTGGGGTTGATTGTCGGAGAACGGGCCGGCCGTTTCATTCGCTATTCGGCCAATTACGGCACAATGGACGATCTGATCGCTTTTCTGACCCACAATTGCTGCCAAGGGGTTGATTGTTTGCCCAAAACGAACTGCTGCGATACAACCGAAAAACGTCGTGCGCAAACCGAGGCGAAACCGTAATGTCGAATCTCAAAACGGTTCTGGTGCTATGCACCGGAAACTCCTGCCGATCCCAGATGGGCGAGGCAATTCTGAACCATGATTTGGGCGGTTTGGTGCATGCCATTTCGGCGGGAATACGGCCACAACCCAAGGTTGCCGATGAGGCCATTGAAGCGCTCAGGCTGGTCGGTATTCCGGCTGATGGTTTGTTTCCCAAGAGCGTCGAAAACGTTGTTGATCAGGACATCGATCTGGTCGTCAGTGTTTGCGACAATGCCCGCGAAACCTGCCCCATTTTCCCGTATCCGGTAAAGCGAATACATGTCGGTTTTCACGACCCGCATGGCGAGTCGTTGGAAAGTTTCGTTGCTGTGCGCAACGACATTCGCGCGCGTCTGGTGCCGGCCGTACGTAGTGCTCTGCGGTTGTAGGAGGCGCGATGTCCGTTCGCTGCGATATTCCCGTACATGACGTGGCTGTCACTCCGATGAGTGGCTTCGAGCGCTTCCTGACCCTCTGGGTCTTTCTTTGCATCGTTGCGGGTATCGCCCTGGGACAGATCGCGCCCTCCCTGTTTCAGTCGATTGCCCGCTTCGAAGTGGCAAAGGTCAATTTACCAGTCGGTTTTCTCATTTGGGTGATGATCATTCCGATGTTGATGAAAGTGGACTTTGCCGCACTGCCAGAAATCAGGCGGCACGTGCGCGGCATTGGCGTCACATTGTGCGTAAACTGGCTGGTAAAACCGTTCTCCATGGCTTTTCTTTCCTGGCTTTTTCTGCGCCATCTTTTTATGCCTTTGTTGTCGTCCGATCAGATTGACAGCTACGTTGCCGGACTCATCCTGTTGGCGGCGGCGCCGTGTACGGCAATGGTGTTTGTATGGAGTCGGCTGAGCAACGGCGATCCCCTATTTACCCTGTCGCAGGTGGCAATGAACGACATCATCATGATTTTTGCTTTTGCCCCGATGGTTGCCCTTCTGCTGGGTATTTCATCGATAACCGTACCTTGGGATACGCTACTGATCGCGGTTGTTCTTTACATATTGATCCCGGTTATCTTGGCTCAGTTCTGGCGCGGTGCTCTTCTGCGGAGAGGTGCGTCTGCTTTTGATGCGGCAATGACGAGGATCAATCCTTGGTCGACTGTGGCGCTTTTGGTTACCTTGGTGCTGCTGTTTGCCTTCCAGGGCGAGGCGATCCTGAGGCAGCCTTTGGTCATTGCCTTGTTGGCGGTGCCGATCCTGATCCAGGTTTTTTTCAATTCGGCGTTGGCTTACTGGTTAAATCGCGTTTTCGGCGAGAAGCACAATATCGCTTGCCCGTCCGCCCTGATTGGCGCCTCGAATTTTTTCGAATTGGCCGTTGCCGCGGCCATCAGCCTGTTCGGATTGGAATCGGGGGCCGCATTGGCCACAGTGGTTGGTGTTTTGATCGAAGTGCCGGTCATGCTGCTGGTAGTGAAATTCGTCAATGCATCCAAAGCATGGTACGAAACTCGCTAACGAGATAGAAGGACTCGGCATGACAAAGAATTATTCGGGGCGCTTGTGTTTGTGGCTTTGCGCGGTTGTATTGGGCAGTGGCGCTTGGTTTGCCGTATATAGCCATCTCACGCTTTTCGCCGATACGCTGCTCGCGTTCTCCGGAATTTTCCGCGAGACGCGGCTGGGGGAGGCAATTCATTTCTTCCTTTACGATACGCCCAAAGTGTTGTTGTTGTTGTCCGGCATCGTTTTTGTCATGGGTATCGTCCAGACTTTTTTTGCTCCGGAGCGAACCCGTGCCCTGTTGTCCGGGCGACGGACGGGTGGCGGGAATGTCCTGGCCGCCTTGCTGGGCATCGTGACGCCGTTCTGCTCCTGTTCCGCCGTGCCGCTGTTCATCGGTTTTCTTTCTGCCGGGGTGCCCTTGGGCGTGACGTTCTCGTTTCTGATTTCGGCACCGATGGTCAATGAGGTCGCGCTGGTATTGCTCCTCGGCATGTTCGGCTGGAAGATTGCGCTACTGTATCTGGTTCTCGGGCTGGTCGTGGCCATTGTTTCCGGCCTGATCATTGGCCGGATGAAAATGGAAGACCATCTCGAAGACTGGGTGCGGGAGATCCAGAATGGCCAGCTGGTGGCTCATGCGGGTGAAGAAACGGACTGGGTGGCGCGCTTCGAGGCCGGGCGGGCGCATGTCAGGAACATTGTCGGCAAGGTGTGGCCGTATATTCTGGCCGGAATCGCGGTCGGAGCAGGTATTCACGGCTATGTGCCGGAAGATTTCATGGCTTCGTTCATGGGGCGCGACGTCTGGTGGGCAGTGCCGGCGGCCGTATTGCTCGGTGTGCCGATGTACACCAACGCCGCGGGCATCATTCCCATCATCGAAGCCTTGTTGGGCAAGGGCGCAGCTTTGGGGACCGTGCTGGCCTTCATGATGGCGGTGATCGCCCTGTCGGCACCGGAAATGATCATCCTGCGCAAGGCGCTCAAGCCACGCCTGATTGCAACCTTTGCCGGAGTGGTGGGAGGGGGCATCCTGCTGGTCGGCTACGTATTTAATCTTGTATTGTGAGTGGAAGGGGGAAGGTTGAAATGAAAAACGTCAAGATATTGGGAACCGGATGCGCCAATTGCCGCAATACGGCGGCGCTGGTTGAAACGGTAGCGAAGGATCGTGGTGCGGAAATCGCGCTGGAGAAAATCGAGGATCTTGCGACGATCATGCGTTACGGTGTGATGTCTACGCCGGCCGTTGTTGTCGATGGTCAGGTCGTCCATGCTGGTGGCGTTCCGAGCCGGGAGAAAATAGAGCGCTGGTTTTAACCTTTTCCGACCGCTTTTGTCCGGTATGGTTTGCAAAGTCTTGCCGGTGCCGTCGTCAGATCACTGAAACGTCAGATCATGAATCCTGTCCTTGTTTTTGATATCGAAACCATTCCCGACGTGCCGGGGCTGCGTCGTTTGCACGGCCTCGACCCGGCACTGTCCGACGACGAGGTAGCGGAGCTGGCGTTTCAGCAGCGGCGGGCGCAGAACGGCAGCGATTTTCTGCCGCATTATCTGCAGCGCGTGGCGGTCATTTCCTGTGCGCTGCGGGTGGGCAGGGATTTGCGCGTCTGGTCGCTGGCCGGGCCGGAGCAGGGTGAAGGCGAAATCATCCAGCGCTTTTTCGATGGTGTCGAGAAATTTACGCCGCAGCTCGTTTCCTGGAACGGCGGCGGTTTCGATCTGCCGGTGTTGCATTATCGCGGCCTTATACACGGTGTTGTGGCGCCGCGCTACTGGGATCTCGGCGATGGCGATTTTGGCGATTCGCGCGATTTCAAATGGAACAACTACATCAGCCGTTACCATACGCGTCACCTCGATCTGATGGATCTGCTGGCGCTGTACCAGCCGCGAGCCAATGCGCCGCTCGATGACCTGGCCAAGCTGATCGGTTTTCCCGGCAAGCTGGGCATGGACGGCAGCAAGGTCTGGGAAGCCTGGCAGAATGGCGAAATTGCCGGCATCCGCGACTACTGTGAAACCGATGTGATGAATACCTACCTCGTTTCGCTGCGTTTTCGCCTGATGCGCGGCGAGCTGTCCGCTGCCGAATACGCTGACGAAATCGGTTTTGTGCGTGGCGAACTGGCGCGGCTCGATAAGGCGCACTGGCACGAATTCCTCGCCGCCTGGGCGCAAGACTGAGACTTTCTAGCCGCCAGCCGATCCCTGTTGCGCAAGCGCCGGAAAGTCTGGCACGGGAAATGCTCCTTTCTGCCTGAGTTGCGCGCCTGAAGTGCCTTTGCGAGCGCTCAAGTTCCGTTGGCGCCGGTCGTTGACGGAGTTGTCTTCACTATGGATTGACGAGGTCCAGCGCCCTAACAAGAAACTGGGTTATGTGATGCTGAATGTGACTCTGAACAACAGCGACACCTTGGAAACGGTCATGCCGACCGTCGAACTGGCCATGCGTACCGGCGACGTTTGCCGCATTGCCAACGTCAATTATCTCGGCCGCGCGCATATGGCGGCGCTGGCTTTGCTGGCCATGTCCGACAGCCTGATGGATGTGGAAACCGGGCAGATCATTCATCCGCGTCCCGGTTTCCGCCTGTTCGGCATCGACGACCAGGGCGTGGCGCAGACCGTGGTGATGTGACTGTTTGCCGCTTTTTGGGCATAGCACGGGGGTAAGGCATTCTGAACGGGCGTACGATCGTTTATAGTTACGCCTATGCCCCTGAAAATAGCCCTAGCCCAAATCAACACCGTGGTCGGCGATCTGTCCGGCAATGCGGCGCGTATTCTCGACTTTGCCTGCCGCGCCAAGGCGCAGGGCGCCGATCTACTCCTGACGCCGGAACTCGCACTGTGCGGTTATCCGCCCGAGGACCTGCTGTTGCGTGGCGATTTCTATGTCGCCTGCGAGCGCGAGCTCGACGCCCTGGCCGCGGCTTTGCCGGAAATTGCCGTTCTGGTCGGACATCCGTTGCGGCAGGGGGATCGGTTTTTCAACGCCGCGAGCTTGCTGTGTGACGGGAAGCGTCTGGCGACGTATCGCAAGACGCGTTTGCCGAATTACGAAGTGTTCGACGAGCAGCGTTACTTTGCCGCCGACGATACGCCCTGCGTAGTGACACTGAACGGGACGCGCTGCGGCATCAATATCTGCGCCGATGTGTGGGAATCGGGCGCGCCCGAGCGCGCGCGCGCTGCGGGCGCCGAAATCCTGCTGGTGCTCAACGCCTCGCCGTACCACATCGGCAAGCAAGAGCTGCGTACCGAAGTGCTGCGCGAACGCGTCGCAGCGACCGGAATTCCACTGCTTTATGTCAACATGGTTGGTGGGCAGGACGAGCTGGTTTTCGACGGCGGTTCGTTGGCGCTCGATGCGCACGGTGCGCTATGTTGTCAGCTGCCGAAATTCGAGGAGGCGCTGGGATTCGTTACGTTCGCAGCCGGGCGCCTGCAGGGTGGCGTGATCGTTGCCGAACAGCCGCTCGAAGCCGAGATCTATCAGGCGCTGGTGCTCGGGGTGCGCGACTATCTCGGGAAAAACGGTTTTCCCGGCGCGATCATCGGCCTCTCGGGCGGTATCGATTCGGCGCTGACGCTGTGCGTTGCCGTCGATGCGCTGGGTGCCGACAAAGTGCGTGCGGTGATGATGCCTTCGCCGTACACGGCAGAAATCAGCCTGGCCGATTCGCGCGAGATGATCCGTCTGCTTGGCGTGCGCTACGACGAGATTGCCATCGAGCCGGCGATGCACGTTTTTGCCGGGATGCTGGAGAAGGAATTTGCCGGTTTGCCGGCCGATACCACCGAGGAAAACCTGCAGGCGCGCATTCGCGGCATGCTCCTCATGGCGCTGTCCAACAAGACGGGGTCGCTGGTGTTGACTACCGGTAACAAATCCGAGATGGCGGTTGGCTATTGCACCCTCTACGGTGACATGGCCGGCGGCTTTGCGGTGATCAAGGATATTGCTAAGACGCTGGTGTATCGCCTTGCCCGCTGGCGCAACAGTGTCTCTTATGCCATTCCCGAGCGCATCATCACGCGCCCGCCGTCAGCCGAGCTGAAGCCGGGACAGACCGACCAGGATAGCCTGCCGCCGTACGAAGTGCTCGATGCCATCATCGAAGGCTATATGGAGAACGACCTCAGTCCGCGTGAGATCATCGCCCAAGGCCATGCCGAAGCGGATGTGCGCCGCGTGGTACGTCTGCTGCGCATCAACGAATACAAGCGGCGGCAGGCGCCGGTCGGCATCCGTGTGACGCAGCGCGGTTTCGGCAAGGACTGGCGCTATCCGATCACCAACCGCTATCGCGACCCGTACTGAGGGCCGTCCTTCGTCTTTTCGTCACCCCTTTGTCTTTCCGGAGTAATGGCCATGAAGAAAATTGAAGCTGTGATCAAACCTTTCAAGCTCGACGAAGTGCGCGAAGCCCTGTCCGAAGTCGGCGTTTCCGGCCTGACCGTTACCGAAGTCAAGGGCTTTGGCCGCCAGAAGGGGCATACCGAGTTGTATCGCGGAGCCGAATACGTGGTTGATTTCCTGCCTAAAGTGAAGATCGAAATTGTCGTTACCGATGCCGCCGTCGAAGGCGC
>CAYTWY010000104.1:0-6170 GCA_964440925.1 uncultured Propionivibrio sp.
CGCCCCTGCTCGACCCGATGTGCGGCAGCGGCACCTTCCTCATTGAAGCCGCGCAAATGGCGCTCAACATCGCCCCCGGCGCCGGACGCGGATTCGGTTTCCAGCGCCTGAAAAATTTCCAGCTCGGCGCCTGGAAACCCCTGCTCGACAGCGCCATGGACGCCGAAAAACCGGCCGCCTTTGCCGGAATCTACGGCAGCGACATCTCGCCGGTTTCGGTGCGGGCGGCGCTGGCCAATCTGGATCGCGCCGGACTGCTCCCGGCAGTGAAACTGAGTTCCGGTGACATTCTGGAAATCGAAGCCCCCGCCGCCAGCGGCGTGATGGTCGCCAACCCGCCCTACGGCGAACGCCTCTCCGAACAGGACGAACTGGCCGCCTTCTACCCGCCACTGGGCAGCGCCCTCAAACGCAGCTTCGCCGGCTGGAACTGCTACCTGCTGACCGCCGACCTGCGCCTGCCCAAACTGATGCGCCTGACCCCGAGCAAGAAAACGCCGCTCTACAACGGCGCGATTGAATGCCGCCTGTTCGAATTCAAGATGGTCGCCGGCAGCAACCGGCCGAAACATAACCAATCGGCATGACAAACAGCGGCCTGTAGGGGTACGATGACATTGAATGATCGCCCGGAAAAGGGCATAGTCATCGCAACGGTGGAAATGGCCGGGTTTGTCTCAAAGTCACCAAGGACGGTTCCGAAGTCTGGGTGCTTGTCAATATGAACATTGGCGCCAAGAACCGCCGCGTCGAACTCGTTAAACAGTAACCGGCACCGGAAGAGAGGATCTCGTCATGTCAGCCCTTCGCTGTGCGGCCACCACCTTCGCCACGACCCTTCTCCTGCCGCTGCTGGCGCATGCCGACAGCGGCTGTGAATTCATCCCCATCGCCAGGCGGCCTGCGGCCAGACACGCGATGTCCTGGCACTGAAGATCAGCGAACGCACTACCGACAACCCGAATGCCCGCCAGGCATTCGGTGCCCTGAAAGCCATGACGCTGCTCGGCCAGCATTCAGAAGCGGAATACCAGCAAGTCCTGACGCGCTACGCCCTTGCCTTGAAGGCTTACTTCCGGAGCATTGCCGCGCCGGACGGACAACTCGTCGACGAGAGCCGCCTGATTCTCGACCGATGCCGGAAGCAGGAAGCCCGGCAACGCGGACAGACGGCGCCGGCCACAACCGCCAACAAGCAGCAAGCCGGCGAGCCAGGATGCAGGAGATGAAAGCGCGCGGCGATATCGCCGGCATGATGCAGATGGCGCAACAGTTCCAGAGCGGAGGACACGGGGCCCCCTCCGCGAACCAGGGAAAACAGGAAATAAGCCACGACCTGTGGCCTCTCTGGCTGCAATGCGTGAAGGACCTGCACGCCGCGGCCTATCCTTCCCGCCTCGACTACAACGCGGTACAGGACTGAACGCCAGTCGGGTGATCAGTCCATCACGCGGATTTCACGCTTCGTTCGCAGAGGCTTTGGCCCTTGACAGAGTGACATGACATTGCGTCATGATCCCTGTTTCGTTAACTCTCGCGGAGTGCAGGGTCTGTACCTGAGTTAAAAATCCCTTTATTCTTTCTCGTGATAAATCCTGTCTTCAAGCAAAGCTTCCGGCGCCTTTGATGAAAGCGAAATCCGCGCTGCCGTAGCCGGCAGCAAAGCCGCCGGCCACACAGGCGTGTTAGAATGCCGACTTCCATGAACATCTTCATCAACGGCAAATCCCGCGCCTTCCCGGCTCCGCTTGACGTTGCCACGCTGGTTGAAACCCTCGGTTACACCGGCAAGCGCATCGCCATCGAGCACAATGGCGAAATCGTGCCGCGTAGCCGCCATGCCGACACCGTACTGGCGGAAAATGATCGCCTTGAGATTGTCGTCGCCGTTGGCGGCGGCTAGACAGAACATTCAACTCACGGAAAGCCGTCCATGAACAACGCCGCACACAGCCTGACCATCGCCGGAAAAACCTACCGTTCGCGCCTCTTGGTCGGCACCGGGAAGTACAAGGATTTTGCCGAAACGCGCGCCGCGATTGACGCCTCGGGCGCCGAGATCGTCACCGTCGCCATCCGGCGCGTGAACATCGGCCAGAACCCCGGCGAGCCGAACCTGCTCGATGCGCTGCCCACCGCCGAATTCACCATCTTGCCGAACACCGCCGGCTGCTACACCGCCGAAGACGCCATCCGCACCCTGCGCCTGGGCCGTGAACTGCTTGACGGGCACGCGCTGTGCAAACTCGAAGTGCTGGGCGACCCGACCAACCTCTTCCCGAACATGCCGGAAACCCTGAAAGCCGCTGAAGTCCTGGTCAAGGAAGGCTTCCAGGTGATGGTGTACTGCGCCGACGATCCCATCCAGGCCAAGATGCTCGAAGACATTGGCTGCGTCGCGGTGATGCCGCTGGCCTCGCTGATCGGCTCCGGCATGGGCATCGTCAACCCGTGGAACCTGCGCCTGATCATCGACAGCCTCAAGGTGCCGGTGCTGGTCGACGCCGGTGTCGGCACGGCATCAGACGCCACGGTCGCGATGGAACTGGGCTGCGACGGCGTGTTGATGAACACCGCCATCGCCCACGCCAAAGACCCGGTACTGATGGGCAGCGCGATGAAGAAAGCCGTTGAGGCCGGACGCGAAGCCTTCCTCGCCGGACGCATGCCGCGCAAATACTACTCGGCCGACCCGTCCTCGCCGACCACCGGCTTGATCGGCTCTTGAGCGAGACGCCCTTGAGCACCGAACAGGACAGCCTGAAACATCGCCCCATCCGCAGCTTCGTCCTGCGTCAGGGGCGCGTTTCCAACGCCCAGCAACGCTACCATCAGGAAATGATGACCCGGATCGGCGTGCCGTATAGCGGCGCACCGCTTGATCTGGACGCCGTTTTTGGCCGCACTGCGCCACACATCTTCGAGATCGGTTTCGGCATGGGCGAAACCTCGGCGGCCATTGCCGCCGCCCACCCGGAAAACGATTACCTCGGCGTGGAAGTGCATACCCCCGGCGTCGGCAGCCTGTGCAAGCTGATCGCCGAGAATGGCCTCACCAACCAGCGCATCATCCAGCACGACGCGGTGGAAGTGCTACAGCACATGATCGCCCCCGACACCCTCGCCGGAGCGCATATTTTCTTCCCCGACCCGTGGCCGAAGGCGCGCCATCACAAGCGCCGCCTGATCCAGCCGCCGCTCGTCGCCTTGCTCGCCAGCCGGCTCAAGCCCGGCGGCTATCTCCACTGCGCGACCGACTGGGAAAACTACGCCGAGCAAATGCTTGAAGTCCTCTCCGCCGAAGCGCTGCTGGAAAACACAGCCGAGGGATTTGCCCCGCGCCCCGATTACCGTCCGCTGACCAAATTCGAGCAGCGCGGCCTGCGCCTCGGACATGGCGTGTGGGACGTGGTATTCCGCAAGAAGGCGGCGGGCTAGGGCAGCAGACGGAAGCTGTAGGACCAGCGCGCCGAAGCGCCGGGCAAGCGACCCACGGCATAAAAGCCCTTGATCGCCGCATTGTCGAGAATGGCATGGCCAGTGCCACGGATCAGGCGAACATCGTCAACCGAGCCATCGGCCGCCAGCTCGACAAAGACCTCGACCGTTCCCTCAAGACCGCGCTGTCTGGCGGCTTCCGGGTAGTAGATATACTGCGACAGCTTGCGTTGCACGGCCTGCATCTCGCGCTGAGTCACCTTCTTTACGGGGCCGGGCTTGGGGCTTGGTTTCGGCGGTGCGGGAGGAGGAGGTGGTGGCGTTTTGACGCTGGCCGCCTCCTTGCGCGGCGCGTCGTCTTCCAGCGTGTTCTTGAGCAGCGGCGCCGGCGCCGGATCGGGGCGCGGCGGCAGACGTAGCGACGCCTGTAGCACCGGGCGGGGCGGGGCGACAGAGAAACACTTCAGCATGTCCGGCAGAAGCAGAACACCGTGCATGGCGAGCGAAAGCGCAAGGGCGAGAAGCAGGCGGAACGACATACTGAGCCGTATTGTGCACCAAAAGTCGCGGTAACATTCGTCCTGCCGCGTTCGCGCGGCAGGAACCCGACCGAACGAGGAAAAATGGCCATGCACTCCATCGTCGCCCGCTGCACCCTCCTGATCGCTGCGCTGTGCCTGCTTTCCGGCAGCGCCTGCGCCGAGCCGCCTGACCCTGTGCAATTTGACTGGGCCATCGAACGCGGCGATCTGAAAAAGGTACAGGCCTGGCTGGACGAAGGCCTCGACCCCGAATTCCAGGGAGTCCAGTTCGGCACCGGACTGATGGCGGCGGCCTGGTACGGCAATATCCCGCTGATGGCACTGTTCATCGAGCGCGGTGCCAACCCGCGCCGCTCCAACCGCCACGGCGAACAACCATTGCAACTGGCAGCGTGGAATGGCCACATCGAGGCCGTGAAATGGCTACTCGAACACGGCGCCTTACTCAACCGCGAAGACAATCACTGGGGCGCATTGCATTACGCCGTTTTCAACGGGCACAAGGACATCGTGCAATATCTGATCGGTCGTGGAGCCGATGTGAATGCCCGCTCACCGAACGGCTCAACACCGCTGATGATGGCCGCGCGCGAAGGGCGCGAGTCGGTCGTCAAGAACCTGTTCGAGGCCGGCGCCGACCCGAAGCTGCAGAACGACTGGGGCGACACGGCGCTGACGATGGCCATGCGCTACGACCATTACCATCTCGGCAAGATGATCTCGACGCCGGAAGATTTCGCCATCGCCGTACGCAGCCCGAAGGAAAAATTCGGCGAACCTTCGCGTTCGGTCAAGGCGCCAAGCGCCATCGAGGATATTCTGACCCGGATTCGTGCCGCCGAGGCCGAAGGCCGGCCAACGGACGCCTTGCGCCAGCAGCTGGCCGAAGCGGTCAACACCTTCCGGCACAGCGCTGATCGAGTCATTGCGCCGCGCCGGAGCATGCCGCAGATCAACCAGCCTCGCACCATCGTGGTCACCGCGCGGCGCAGCAAGGCGGGCGCGGAACGCGCCCAGATCCTGATCAACGGCCAGCCAGTCGCCTCGCCGGCCAGCGCCCGACCGGGCAAGCCGGTGGCAAAAGCGCCGTCCCCTGCCGTCTCCGGAGCGAGCCAAGCGGTTCGTCCTTCGGCCGGACAGGTAGCCGATCTGTTGCGCCAGATTCGCTTGGCCGAGGCACAGGGACAAACAACAGACGAACTGCGCCAGCAACTGACGCAGGCCGTCGAAACCATGAAACCCTAGCCGGAGCGGAGCTTTCTACGCTTCGGGTAGAAAGCGTTCGAGCAGACCGTTGAGAAAGCGCTGCCCGCGCAAGGTCGGCGCAATGCACAGTGGCGTACGTTCGATCAGCCCATCGCGCTCAGCCTGACGCAACAGGCTCTCGATGCCGATCAGCGGCAGGCCGGTGCGCCTTTCGTACAGCGCCGGCTCGAAACCTTGCACCAGCCGCAGGGCATTTAGCATGAATTCGAAGGGCAAGTCCTCGCGTGGCACGGCAGCCTCGCTAAAAGGAATCTGCCCAGCCTGTATTTGCGCCAGGTATTGCTGCGGCTGCCGGCAGCGCGCCTGGCGCAGCAGGCGGTCGTGCAGCGTCAGTTTGCCGTGCGCGCCGGCGCCAATCCCCAGGTAATCGCCGTAAGTCCAGTAATTGAGATTGTGCCGGCACATCCGCCCCGCCTGGGCAAACGCCGAAGTCTCGTAATGCACGTAGCCTGCGGCGGCCAGACGCGCTTCGATCGATTCCTGCATGTCGGCGCAGGCGTCAGCCTCGGGCAGCGGCGGCGGAGCAGCGGCAAAAGCGGTATTCGCCTCCAGCGTCAGCTGGTAGCAGGAAAGGTGCGCCGGAGAAAAAGCAAGCGCCCGCTCCACATCATCGAGCGCCTGCGCCAGGCACTGCTGCGGCAGGCCGTACATCAGGTCGAGATTGAAGTTGTCGAAATAACGCGCCGCCGTTTCAATGGCGCGCAGCGCTTCGCGCTCATCGTGAATCCGCCCCAACGCCTTGAGATGGGTGGCATTGAAACTCTGAATGCCGAGCGAAAGACGATTGACCCCGGCGGCGCGAAAGGCGGCGAATTTTTCCGCCTCGACTGTGCCGGGGTTGGCTTCCAGCGTAATTTCGGTCTCCGGCAATAGCGGCAGCAGGGTGCGTACAGCGGTCAGCAGCCGGTCGATCGACCCCGCCGA
>CAYTWY010000105.1:0-230 GCA_964440925.1 uncultured Propionivibrio sp.
TGACCGAATAGCTCCCTGAACCGCTCAACGTCGGACTCTAGCTTATCCACTTGGTTACGCGCTTCCAGGGTACGAGCCTGGATTCCATCTAACTCCTTGAGCTTGACGGATAACTGCCTGTGCCGATGCAAGCCTTCCTCATAGCTCACTTGGTCATCTTCCCCGACCTGGCCTGAGAGCATGGCAGTAAGGTAACTAGCGAGTTTGGCCTGGTATTCCTTTGAACCTAA
>CAYTWY010000105.1:273-6111 GCA_964440925.1 uncultured Propionivibrio sp.
TTTTTGCTCGCAAAGAGAACCTTCATTCCCCGCCAAGCAGCATTGACCAGCAAATTGGTCACAACCTGAGATTTCCCGGTACCAGGTGGGCCAGTAACAACGGTGTGCTGTGCAACCAGTGCAGACTCAACTGCAGCCCGTTGCTCGGAGTTCATCGGTAAGACCTCGATTAGAGGCTGGTCATCTGCTTTGGAGACTGCTTCGAAATTCCCGGACAGCAATTTACCCAATGCCGTCTTACCTACCTCAGGCTCAGGTCTATCGCCGAGGCTCTTCAGTTCAGATTCCAGCCCCTGGGTATATGGTGACCGTTTGCCTGGAAGAATGACTGCACGATTGTAGATTCCAGCCTTAGTGAGCTCTGCAATTGGAATTTCAGTCGAGCATGCTTCTGGATTGATGTCTTCGAGCCAGTCCCAGTCAGGGCGAATTGTGACTAAGCGCTCCAGAAGCTCATCGACCTCTGGCCTATCCTCCAACGGGCTATTCAATCCTAACTCTTCGTCTAACCTGGCCGCTTCCTCGACCACAGCAGAGGCATCGCCCATTGCCATGGTCCGAAGAACAGAGAAGTTCGGGACAGGCAGGTCGTCCGCGAACTTGAAAGTATCTCCTGGCCGTTCTGGCAATTCGATTGCCCATAGCATTACAGGTTCGAGGAAGAATCCATGCCACTTCGGCGTACGGTGCTCTCTAAGGCGAATTGGGTACCCTAACCACGCAACCAAGTTGGCGCGGTCCGCACGAACCTTGTTCAGAACCCGTTCAACCCCCGGAGAGTTCCACCACGACCAATTACTGTCGAGTACAGGCAAAGAAGGCAACTCCGCGTACTCAGGCTCACCATACTTAGATACCGCAAAGACACTCACACCTTCATCAGAGTCCTGTCCAATACTCTCAAGGTAGTACCTGCAAAGCCTGGCAATCTCAGTCAAAGCTGTCTGGGGAACATTTACCCCAACACGGTCTCCTCCACCATCTGATTTCAAGGACCAACGGTAAGCAGAATCCTGGACCACTTTCCCCGTGAGTGCATAGGACAAACAGCGATTGACCTCTTTTCGGTCGACACCAAGCACTTTAGCTAGGTCGCTACCTTTTTGCCCAGGACTCTTTGTCAGGGCTTTAAGGATTTGACCCGCTAGATCTTCTTGGCTTATCGGTCTTGCTATTGAAGTCATGAACTAAACAGACCTGTCGGGTTCGCATATCTAAGAAAACTCACATAGCCATTATGCTTTGGCAATCAACCATCCAGCAAGGAATGCGTCATTTTGGGAACTGTAAATAATGCACCTAAACACGGCCTCGGATGTTGGCTATGGGGCAAACCGCTCAGAGGCCCTAGCCAACAGCCGCCACTCATGGCGTTACCTCGGCCTCGCGGCTTGATGCTGCCGTCCCGCAAGCATGGCAAAAGCGGGCGAAGGCGCTTTTTCTTTGCTGGCACTGGGTGCAGCGCTCGAACAGGCAGATGCCGCAATGCGGGCAATAGTCGATGGTCGTGTCCTTGAAGTCGACCGCCCGTTCGCAGCCGGGGCATACGCCTTTGGCGCGCCGTGACAGCGCCATGTCGTAACCGAGTTCCTGGCGACGTTCAACATCCGGCCGTGACTCGGCTTCTTTCTGCCGTTCGAGGTAGCGGTTCAGGGCGATGATCGCCTGGCGACCGACGATCAGGGTCACGATGACACCGACGACATTGCGAACCGCACCGCCGTAGTCGGGCAAGTAGGGAACCAGTTCGACGAAGAAGGCAAAAACGGCAAAGTAGGCGAAGCCCCAGACAAACGGCCACCAGGATTCCTTGCGCTTCTTCGCGACCAGCCATCCGGCGATGACGAGCAAGGGCAGGGTGAGCGCGAGGCGATAGAGGAAGACGCGGATGTCCTGGCTGCGCCGGGCATCGGTCAGCGCTTCCGAGGCGGCGCTCTCAAGCTGGTTCAGCTCGCGCTGCGCCCGTTGTTCCGCCTGCCGGGCATCGAGTGCGTTCTGCTGTTGTTTTTCGACACCGGCCAGCGCTTGTCGGCCACGCGCTTCAAATTCATCAAGTTGCGCCCGACGGGCGATCAGCTCACTGTCCTGATCCGCTTTTTTTGTCACCTGCCGGGTTGCCAGCCAGTTATGGAAGGTCTGGCGGGCGCGGGCGCTGTCGGCACGTTGCGCGTTGAGCCGGAGTGTTTCCTGTTCCAGCGTTTCCTCGGCCTGCTGGCGTAACGCCTGCGCTTCCTTGATCGACGCGCGCGCTTTCACGGCGGCAGGCTTGTCGATGAAGTCTTCAAGAACGTAGTGGTGTTCGACCTTTGGCAGATTGCGCACGACGGTTCCGCCGAGGCCAATCAGGAAACTGCCAAAGGCAAAGGCAATCAGCCACAAGCCATAGCGGAACCATTTTTCAGACAGTCTCAAGCCCTTGTTCATGCGCTTTCTCCGTTCTTGACCACGATTTTTTACCGCCCGCGCGACATGGTACATTCAATCAGGCGTTCAGCCTGACCGTGTATGCTAGTAGGCGAAGCCCCAGACAAACGGCCACCAGGACTCTTTGCGCCTCTTCGCAACCAGCCGTCCGGCGATGACGAGCAAGGGCAGGGTGAGCGCGAGGCGATAGAGGAAGACGCGGATGTCCTGGCTGCGCCGGACTACTTGCCCTTGCCGCCGCGCAAGCCCTCCGGGTTGGCCATCGTCCCGCGGCAGTTCTCCGCGCCGCAGGCGCAGGCCCAGAGCGCATACGCCGCTTTCCTCGATTTCACATCCAGACGGTAGTCCCACACCAGTTCTTCCCCGCAACGCACCGCCCGCAGCGTGTACAACCACGCCCGCAAACCGCTCCGCCCTTCGCTCTCGCGCAGCTCGCAGTTTGGCGCGCAGGCGTGATTGGCCAACGCCGCCCAGCCCGTGCCGTCAATGCCGGTACCATCGGACAGGCCGAGGAACTTGGTCAGCCCGTCGATCTTCATTTCCGGAAACTCGCCCTTTGCATAGCGCCGGCCGCGGTACTCGATCAGCCGCTCCCCTGCCTCCAGATCCCTGGCCGCGAACAGCCCCCTGCCATGCACCCCGCTCTGGCGCGGAACCACCTTGAACGCCATAGACACTCCATTCGTCCGTGCTGCCGAGCCCCAAGCATAACCCCGGAGCGGTAAATCAGCGATGAGCGATCACCCGCCGCCCCTTCAGAGGCGATTCTGCGTGAGCACACCGCGACAGGACAAACATTGCCCGCCTCCCGCCAACACCCGATATCCGGTCGCACCTCGGGGCACGGCCATGCCGACGCCCCCCTTCAATGCACTGCCGTATGTTCGCGTAGCACGGCCTCGGCCGCTTCTTCATCCTTCCAGCTCTCGTCGATGAGCTGATCGATGCGCTCCTGCATCGGGTCATCTTCGTCCGGCGATACCTCGGCGCGACGTATCGGATGCACCGCCGGCTCCGGCGCCGGCGACCACCAGCCCAGCACCCACGCCTTGAGCGGAACAAACAGGCGCTGCAACAGCCCGTCTTCTTCCGGTGCGACGAAGCGGGCGCTCGCATCGAGGAGACGGTTGCGCAGCGCGGCGCTGTAGAAATGGCCAACCATCGGCAAGGCGCTGTGTGCCCCCTGGCCCCAGTAGTTGCTATTCAATGTCACCCGGTTATCGTTGAAGCCAACCCACGCGCCGGCAACGAGTTGTGGCTGCATCATGATGAACCAGCCGTCGGCGTTGTCTTGCGTGGTTCCGGTCTTTCCGGCCAGATCGCCGCGCAGGCCGAAGTGCTGGCGGATGGCACTACCGGTACCGCGCTCGACCACCCCGCGCATGACGTCGATGAGGGTATAGGCCACTGCGGGCGAAAACGCCGCCTCACCGGCGGCCGGAGCAAACTCGGCCAGCACCCGGCCCTTGCGGTCTTCGATACGCGTCACCAGTACCGGCTTGCGGTAAACTCCACCGCCCGCAATGCTGGCGTAAGCGCTCACCATCTCCTTCAGGCTGACCGGACTGGTGCCGAGCGCCAATGAAGGAACTTCTTCCAGCGGGCTCTGGCGCACACCGAGGGCATACGCCAGACGGGCGACCTTGGCCGGCCCGACCATCTGCATCAATTGCGCGGTGATGGTGTTTTTCGAATACACCAGCCCGTCGCGCAGGCTCATGGCCCGCCCGCTCGGCGGCACGCCATCGCCCGGCCGCCACACTTCGCCGCCATCGAGCCTTATTTCCACCGCCTTGTCGAGCAGACTGTCATCAGTGTGATAGCCCTGCCGGAAGGCCTCGCCATAGACAAAGGGCTTGAAAGTCGAGCCCGGCTGACGCCGCGCCTGCTGCACGTGGTCGAAGGCATCCCGCAGGAAATCGCGTCCACCGACCCAGGCCTTGACCTCGCCGCTGCGCGGATCGATCGCCAGAAAACCGGCTTCAATCATCGTCTTCTGCTGCCGCAGATCGCGCATGAAGGAGGTATCGGCCCACAGTTTGCGCAGGGCCTGCGCATCATCGAGCCCGGACGCTCGCGCCGCGCGGTAAGCGCCAGATTCGCGCAAGAACGTTTGCACCAGCGGATTGCGGACATTCCAGACGGTATTGTTCCAGGCGCTGCGTGCGAGTTGCTGCAGCACTTCACCCTGCCGCGCCACCGCCTGGTTGGCCTGCGCCTGCAAGCGCGAATCAAGCGTGGTATGCACCACCAGCCCATCGCTATAGACGTTGTAGTCATTGCGGTCGGCCCAGAGGATCAGCCATTTGCGCAACTGCTGGGCAAAATGGGGCGCCGCGCCGGGGTCTGGCAGCTGTCGCTCGAAGTTGATGCGCAGCGGTTTCTTCTTCAATTGCTCGAATTGCTGCGCCGACAACTTGTGTTGCCTGAGCATCAGCGCCAGCACCGTATTGCGGCGCTCCACCGCGCGCTCGGGATTCTGCACCGGATTGTAGTAACTGTTGCCTTTGAGCATGCCGACCAGCGTCGCGCTTTGCAGCACGTCGAGCTGGCGCGCGGAACAATCGAAATAGGTCCGCGCCGCCATCTCGATGCCGAACGCGTTATAGAGGAAAGGCACGGTATTGAGGTAGGTTTCGAGGATTTCCTGCTTTGAATGCAGCGCCTCGATCTTCAGCGCCGTGATCGCTTCCTTGATCTTGCGCGTCAGCGTTGCCTCGCGTCCGATCTCTTCCGGATAGAGGTTGCGCGCCAGCTGCTGCGTCAGCGTCGATCCGCCCTGCCGCTCGCCGCGGAAGGTGTTAACTGCAGCCATCAGCGTCCGTCGCCAGTCGAGACCAAAATGCGTATAGAAACGATGGTCTTCGGTGGCAATCAGGGCGTCGATCACCGCCGGAGAGACTTCGGCCAGCTTGACCCATTGCCGGTTCGACGGTTTGAACTCGGCCAGTTTTTTCCCGTCTGCAAACAGGATTTGCGCCGGGCGCTCGGTCGTCGCCTTGCGAATATCGCTGATGCTCGGCGTAAACGGCACCAGAACGAGTGCATAGAGAAAAAAGAGCGCCGGCAGGCCGGCCAGCACGAGTACGATTTCATATGGTGCCGGATGCCGCAAGCGCTGGCCAAGCACGGCAAGCGCCGTCCGCCCGCGCCTCCAATTAACACGCAAAAGTTGGCGCCAGTACAGTAGGGAAGTCATTGCTCGTTGTCAGAACGCGGCCTGCCGCTCCGCCCTTCGTCAGCGCAAGAATTAAAACCGATAGTATAAAGAGGACGCGTGGAATTTGCGCACTCCCTTGGTTTAGGCCCGCAGCAACTCCTCGCGCTGGCCCAACCAGCGCTGCAAGTATCGGTCGGCGATCTCGGGCGCCTGCTGTAGCAGGCGTTCGGCCACCGTACGCGCCGCCTCGACCA